>JAIRKG010000095.1 GCA_031260235.1 Dysgonamonadaceae bacterium
TTGCATATTAAAAAACAATATTTACATTTGCGCCGGAATTGCGGTGAAGAAATGTTATCGTCAATTCATTTTATCAATAATTAAGAAGTATTTATCGTCTTATATAAGATTTATAACAGTTCCCATACTTCTTTAATTTAAAAATATTAATAATCTGTTTCTTTGGGGGATTGGAGAAGCAAAACATAAACAATTTTTTATTATGAAAAAGTATTTTAGTTTTAGTGTGTTAATGGTCGCTTTGGCGGCGTTGTGTATTGGTTTTAATTCTTGTGACAAAGACAATGATGGAGATGAAAGTGGTGGCTCTCCTGTTGGTGAGTGGACTTATGAAAAGACTACTGCCGACATTAAACATTCTGATTCTGAGTTAGTGACAGAAGAACAGGGGGAAGTTAAAGATAGGTTTACTTTGGATGAAGATGTAACCATTGAATTTAAAGCAGACAGCACTTTTCTCTGGATGAATGAAGGTGAGTATTCTGGTTCGTGGAGCGCTGATGGTAAGCTTACTTTCGATGATGAAGAAGAAGATGTACCACAAATTACATTTTCCATTAAAAATGATGAACTTATCCTTGCGTTTAGTATGCTTGATCAGAAATATAATACGGGCGACGAAACTAGCTATAGAGAAGACGGATTTACCGAATACACAATTAAATATTCTTTTAAAAAAGCGAATACAAATTAGTGATATTTAATTACATGTATTCTTTTTCTAATAAATAACTTATCCTTAAAAACAGGAATATAATAAATAGGGATGAATGAAATTAAAATCATTCATCCTTTTTTGTTTTAATTATTTGTCTTTGAAACGGATTAATTGGTAAGCATATTCTTGCGATATCCATATAAAACAAAAGGCAGCGACACATCACGTGTAACTGCCTCCTGCTCTCCCTCTTGGACTTGAACCAAGGACCCTCTGATTAACAGTCAGATGCTCTAACCGACTGAGCTAAGGAAGATTTTCTATTATTGAAAATATTTAAGGCTCTCCCTCTTGGACTTGAACCAAGGACCCTCTGATTAACAGTCAGATGCTCTAACCGACTGAGCTAAGGAAGATTTTAACAGCAATTAAATGAAATCGCGAGGCAAAAGTAATGGGTTTTTTCTAAATATGCAATATCTTTGCAGAAATTTTAAAAATAAAATTTAGTTCAAATTATCCCGCCATAGTTGATTCAATCTTGTAGAAAAAAGCGTCTTAGCGTACATTAATTTATTCATAAATATATGAAAATACTTGGAATAGGAAATGCCCTGGTAGATATTTTGGCTAAACTGCCGAACGAGGAACTCATCAAAGAGTTGAACGTCGCAAAAGGGAGCATGAATTTAATAGAAGAAGACGCGCGAAAGACGCTGTTAGGAAAAATTGAGGCTATAGACCTCAAAATGACTTCCGGCGGATCGGTAAGCAACACGGCGCTGGCATTGAGGCAACTGGGCGCTCCGTCCGGTTATATCGGCAAAGTGGGAAACGATGAATATGGAAAATTTTATGTCAACGAATTGACACAAGCGGGCGTTGATTTGCATTTAATTTACGCGTCCGGTTTTTCGGGAACGGCTATCACCATGATTACACCCGACGGGGAGCGTACTTTTTGCACTTACCTCGGCGCTGCGGCGGGTATGCAGAAAACGGAAATACAAAAGTCCGTCGTTGAGCAATATACCCATCTGTATGTCGAAGGTTATCTGGTGCATAATCACGATTTGATTGAAGGCGTCATGAAGCTGGCAAAATCGCTGGATTTAACGGTTATGCTTGATTTGGCAAGTTTTAATGTCGTCGCTTCCGACCGCACATTTATCTGTAAACTGGTGGAAGAATATGTCGATATTTTATTTGCCAATGAAGAAGAATCGCTTGCATTTACAGGGAAATCTTCTCCCGACGAAGCGATATACGAGATTGCCCGCCATGTAAAAATCGCCGTCCGGAAAGACGGATACAAAGGTTCATGGATAAAATACGGCGATGAGCCGATACATATTCCCGTATATCAAAAAGTGAAACCGATAGACACTACTGCCGCAGGAGATTATTATGCAGCCGGTTTTTTCTTCGGAATGATACATGATGCAAGCCCTGAAAAATGCGCCCGGCTGGGCAGTCTGCTTGCCTGTTATATTATCCGTGTGGTCGGAACGAAATTGCAGCCCGAAACATGGGAAGAAATACGGAAAAAAGCCTATGAAATTTTAAATTACTAATCATAAACAAATATGCGTAAATTATTATTAACCGGTTTTATACTGTCTGTTTCCTGCAGTTTTGTTAAAGCCCAATTATCGGAAAAAGACCATTTTGAGATTTCAAAGCAATTGGATATATACAACGCTTTGTTCAAAGAATTGAATCTGTTTTATGTGGATTCTATCGACGTCGTAAAAACAATGACCGACAATATTGATTTCATGTTAAAACGCTTAGATCCTTATACGGAATATATTCCGGAAGAAAAACTGTCGGATTTCCTTGTTATCACTACCGGCGAATATGGCGGTATCGGCACAATGATACATTCCGATAAAGGAAAAATATATATTAGCGAACCTCACGAAGGGATGCCCGCCGCGCAAGCCGGTTTGCAGCCCGGCGATGTTATCGTGGAAATCGACGGCGAAACGATGGAAGGACAATCCTCTTCTTATGCCAGCGAACGCTTGAAAGGACAACCGAATACAACGGTCAAAATCCAATTCCTGCGTCAGGGTGAACAAAAACCGCGCAAAACAAACATCGTCCGGAAGCGGATAGAAATCAATCCCGTGACTTATTACGGCATATTGCCGGAAAATACCGGTTATATTTATCTTGCGGGGTTTACCACCCACAGCGCCCAAAGCGTCAAAGCCGCTTTTGAAGATTTGAAAACAAAAGGTATTACTTCCTTAATTATCGACGTCCGCGACAATGGCGGCGGCGTTGTGGAAGACTGCCTCGAAATCCTCAATTATTTCGTTCCCAAAGGAAACCTCCTGTTGACGATAAAAGGAAAAGCACGCCAACTGGATAAAACCTACCGCTCTACGCAGCAGGCCATTGATTCGCTTATTCCTTTGGCAGTGCTGGTCAATCACCGGTCGGCGTCTGCGGCGGAAATTCTGGCGGGAACGCTTCAGGATTTGGACAGGGCTGTGATTGTCGGAAACCGCACTTATGGAAAGGGTTTGGTGCAGTCGCCGTACCAGTTGCCTTACAACGGACAATTGAAAATGACAATAGCAAAATATTATATTCCCAGCGGCCGCTGTATTCAAGCGATTGACTATTCGCACCGTAACGACGATGGCAATGCTTCCTACATTCCCGATAGCCTGACTTCGGTTTTCTATACCTCCAAGGATCGTCCGGTCAGGGATGGCGGCGGTATTTTGCCCGATTTTATCATCGAAGAAAAGAAAATGCCGGCTATGGTTTATTATTTGGACATCGAAAACCTGTTCTTTGACTTTGTGGCGCAATGGCGCACGAAACATCCGGTCATCGACTATCCCGATCAGTTCGAAGTCACGGATGAAATTTACGGCGAATTTACGGATTTCTTAAAATCAAAAGATTTCAACTACGACCGCCAAAGCGGGAAAGCGCTCGAAAGCCTGAAAGATATTATGGAATTTGAAGGATATGCCGATACGGCGGCAGAAGAATTTAAAGCCTTGGAAAACAAATTAAAGCCCGATTTAGACCGCGATTTGGATTTATACAGAAGCCCGCTTTCCAACCTTTTGGCGCGGCAAATCATGAAGCAATACTATTTTGCCAAAGGCGAAATCATTTATACACTGCGAAACGACGACATCTTGAAAAAAGCACTGGAAACGCTTTCCGACAGGGATTTATATTCGGGAATATTCAATAAGCAATAATAGCGAAAGGGGACGAAAATACAACGGCACGAAGAAATCGGGTGTGACGACGACCAATAAACGATTACATACGAAAAATAGATTAAATTAAGGGATGATGAGAGAAGCCCGACATTATAACGTGTCGGGCTTTTTTATTAGCCTAAACAGTTTTTTTCTAACGTTCTTTGTTTTCGTAAATCGTAATAAAAATGCATCCTCTCTTGAAATGCTTTACCGGATGCCAGCGGTCTGCCTTTTTTAATTCGTCTACTTTTTCGTCTTCCAGATTGGAAATATTGGAATAAATAAAATATTTTACATTCAAATCCGGAGCTTTGACTGTTTTTCCTTCCTGTGTCATCTCAATGTATCCCCGATTTCCATACAGACAAAAGCCTGCCGATAAATCGTTATAATTTAATTGATTGCTGTCAATGTAATCGAAACACTCTTTTCTCAACTCATAATAAGATGTATGAAGCAGCGTGCTTTCCCAACATTGCGCTATTTTTTCGGGATATATCCACCAATGTCCGGTGATTATAAAAAAGAGTATGGCGACGAACGTATTTTTTAGTTTTTTATCATTCCATTTAAGTGCCTGCAAGTGATTGATTGCCAATCGAAAAACTAACAAGGATAGTACAAAGAAGTGTATCATAAAATAGCGTGACGAAAACGGCATCCGGGTAATAAAAGCAAATAAGACGTACAGTCCGGTTATCAACACAAAAAAAAGTCCGAGCATTTTTTCTTCGCCCGATAATTTTATTTTATTCTTTATAATAACGAATATCAAACCGACTGCCAACAGCCAGATAACAAACCTGCCATTTTCAAGCAATCGCAACATGAGCACCACCAACTGCTTCATTATCATGGCTACGTTTGCCGGCAGTTGGTAGTGCGACGAATAATCCCCGTTTTTGTCGGTGAAGAACCAGTCGTTATGGGAAAAATAATAACCGAAATAAGACGCCAAAAGCAAGAAAACCGGCAAATAAGGAAACAGTAATTTCAAGCATTTTTTGAGATTATATTTTTTGCCGTTCACCACACAAAAATCATAATAAAAGTGTGAAATAAACAGGATAGCGCCGGCAAAAATTCCGCGCATGTTAACGCCGCAAAGAAAGATTAAACCAATAGCAAGCCACAACGGTTTTCTTTGGAAAATAGCTCGTAGCGAAATAACAAAAGCCGTCAGCAAAATAAAATCAGGCGATACAATAACGAATTGCGTTACAAGCGTCGATTCCAGCAATAGTATCAGTAAAGCCCAGCCCGTCCATTTTTCAGAGATGAAAAAAGTAAGTATTTTCCATGAATTGTAAATAAGCAAAATAGCCCAGAAAAACGTGAAAGCATGTGAAACCCATAGCTCATATCCGAAAATTTTCCACAAAATAGCTGTGATAATAGTTATTAGCGGTGGATGATAACCCGTTGGCCTAATCTCTAATTCCGGAAGCGGATGTATCAGCAACGAAGCGGAAAAATTTGTTTTATAATACCATAAAGCTTCCTTAGCAACCTGCTGTATAACATCCCAGAAGTAGCAAAATTGAAATGAATAGACAAACAGGAGCAAATAAGCTCCAGCTACAATGGATAAAAAGATAATGTTCTTTTTACTTAATTGCATATTGTTGAGTTTTTTTGAAAGACTGTTTAAAATCCCAAATCATTCCAATAAGAATGAACAAATACAGGAAAAAAGCCGGCGCCTGTGGCAAGATATCGTGGTAACGAGAACATCTTATATATGAATAGAGAGAAACAAGAATAACACCTGCCGGAAAACCAACATTCTTTCGTGCAATAAAAAAATATAAAACACCCAGCACATCACCCAGATACATATATCGTTCGTGCATTCCGGGCAATAAAAAAGGAGTTGCCACCGCACTCAAAAAAGCAAATTGAATCCAGTGGTCAAAAGTAAATTCATATTTTTTCCTGCTTAGCAGTATTCCAACAGTCAAAGTAATCAGGGACGTTACAACTAATCCAATGTATTTCACAATTTCATAATAATCATTACTTATCCAAATGTATAAGTTTGGGAAATTCATAGTGAGATGTTTATAATGATTGGCTTGTGCGATATAAATAGTGAAAAGTTTATCTAAGGAGTCGCCCATAAGAAAGGCGGGTAAAATACTTAAAAAATAGACTGCCGGAACTATCAGGAAATGATAAGGCAAGATATGCTTTCGCAACATCATCACAAAGAAAAAAGGTAATAAGAGAAATGTCTGCATTTTAACAGCACATGCCAGGCCCCAAAATAATGCAGAAATCCACGGCTGTCTTTTCAGCAAAAAATAAATGCTTCCTACGGCAAAAGCGGCATAAATAGAGTCGCATTGCGAAAAATATGCGCTATTTGCCAATACTGTAGGAATCAAAGGAATAATAGCTAATGAAATCCATATAAACTGTTTGTTGTTATATTTCAGGCAAATCGTTTTCCCAATAAAAAAAGCCAATAAATATTCGAACAATATAGATACGGTCTTAATCGAATAAAGAGGATTTAAGCCTATTTTAGCTATCAATATTAAAATATAGACATACGAAGGCAAGTAGCTGGAATAAAAATGATACTGCAAAGACGAAAAATAAGCATGTTCTTTGATGAAATTTACCCACGGGAGCAAAAAAAACTCATAGTCTCCTGTCTTGAACGGAAAAAGAATAAGTTTCACCAAAATCCCAACAAAAATAAGCGCTATCCAAAAATATGTTTTTTGCCGGAAAGAAAAACAATAAACGATATTTGTATGTAGACTTTTCATGTGGAAATAAATTTATGAATATTTTGTCATTGCCAGCTTGCAATCCCTGTATTGCGAAAGTGCAAAGATAATGATTAGTTGTCGTTTCAAAAATATATTATTTCTGCCTGATTGCCAATGTTTATATCAGTTATGGTAATTTTTAGAAGCAGCAAATGGAAAAAGATGGCTCTACAGGGTTTCTGTGAAGACGGTCTTATGTCCGCGCCAAAAACCGCCCGGTATAAGAAGCCGAGCAACCGGCAATCTCCTCCGGCGTTCCGGTGCAAACCAGCGATCCGCCGTTTTCCCCGCCTTCGGGGCCTAAATCAATCACGTGGTCGGCACATTTGATAACGTCCATGTTGTGTTCGATGACGGCAATCGTGTGCCCCCGCTCAATCAGTGCGTCGAAAGCCTTCACGAGAGTTTTAATGTCGTGGAAATGCAGACCGGTCGTAGGTTCGTCGAAGATAAACAGGGTGGGTTGCGCCTTTTCTTCTTCCAGGTGGAAGGCGAGTTTCACGCGCTGGTTTTCTCCGCCGGAAAGCGTGTATGAACTTTGCCCCAGCTTGATATAACCCAGGCCGACTTCCTGTAAACACTTCAATTTCTTTATTTTATTCCCGAAAAAAGCGATGGCTTCGTCGATGGTCATGTTCAACACGTCGTAGATATTTTTGTGGTGGTATTCCACGTCCAGAACATCCTGTTTGAAGCGTTTACCGTGGCAGGATTCACATTCCAGCACCACGTCCGCCATGAATTGCATTTCGACGGTGATAAATCCTTCGCCCTTACATTCTTCGCAACGCCCGCCTTCGACGTTGAACGAAAAATGAGCCGGCGTGAATCGCATCTGTTTTGCCAAAGGCTGTTCGGCAAACAGTTTCCTGATTTCGTCGTATGCCTTCACGTATGTTACCGGATTGGAACGGGTCGAACGCCCGATCGGATTCTGGTCGATAAATTCGACCGCACCGACCAGGTGCAAATCGCCGGACAACTCGACAGCGCGGACGGATATGTCCTGCTTTTCGAGATACTGCTTCACGCCCCTGTAAAAAACATCGCGCACCAGCGACGATTTCCCCGACCCGCTAACGCCGGTGATTACGGTCATCACATTCAACGGAAATTTTACGTCAATTGATTTGAGATTGTTTTCGCGTGCGCCCTTGACTTCAATGTAGTTGTTCCATTTCCGGCGGCGGGCTGGAACCGGAATCTGTTTCCTGCCGGTCAGGTAATTAATGGTGTAACTGTTGGCGGCATTACCGGATAGAGCATCTTTCAAATGTCCCTGGTAAACAATCTCTCCGCCTAATTGTCCGGCGTCAGGTCCCACGTCGATAATATAATCGGCGGCGCGGATAATTTCTTCGTCATGCTCTACGACAACTACCGTATTCCCCAGCATTTGCAGTTGCCTCAATACGGTTATCAACAATCCGGTATCCCTTGAATGTAGACCGATGCTCGGTTCGTCGAGAATATAAAGCGAGCCGACCAGACTGCTCCCCAAAGAAGTTACCAAATTGATTCTTTGGCTTTCTCCGCCGGAAAGCGTTGACGAGGGGCGGCTAAGCGTCAGATAACCCAAACTCACGTCGTTAAGGAATTGCAGGCGGGCATTGATTTCCGTTAAAAGTCGCTTCCCGACCAGCGCGTCGTGTTCGTTCAATTCCAGGTGGAGGAAAAAGTCACGGAGTTTATCTACGGGCATATCAACCAGCGTCAAGATGGATTGTCCGCCCACTTTCACATATTGGGCTTGCGGTTTCAGCCGTGCGCCATTGCAAACCGGACAGACCGTTTTCCCGCGATAACGCGCCTGTAAAACACGGTATTGAATTTTATATATATTGTCTTCTACGTGTTTGAAGAAATCGTCAATGCCCTTTAATACGCCTTTTCCATGCCAAAGCAAATCTTTTTCCGCTTGCGTAAGTTGATAATAAGGTCTGTGAATCGGGAAATTATATATGCCGGCACGGGAAATAAAATCCTGTTTCCATTCCTGCATTTTATCGCCTTTCCAGCAAGCCACCGCGTTTTCATATACCGACAGAGACTGATTGGGAATAACAAGGTTTTCATCAACACCGATTACTTTTCCAAAACCGTCGCATCTCGGACATGCGCCGGCGGGACTGTTGAAGTTGAACATCAAATCGGAAGGCTTTTCAAACGTTACGCCGTCGGCTTCAAACTTGCAGGAAAATTCTTTGGAAACAGTGCCTTCACCGGTATAAAATTTGAGTATCGCATAGCCGTTGCCTTCGTAAAACGCGGTTTCGACGGAATCGGAAAGACGGGAAACGGTCATCCTGTCGGACGAAGCGGTTAGACGGTCGATGAGGAGGTATATGTCGCCGGAGAAATTCTCTTGGAGTGCGAAATGCTTGTTTTGTCCGTTTAATATTTCGTCAATGCGGTATGCCGTATCATTGATTTCCACCCGTGAAAAACCTTCTTTAAGGAAGATTTCCAATTGTTCTCTTATGGTGCGGTCTTCGCGAGCCGGTATTTTGGTTAGCAGGGTAAGCCGTTCGCCTTCGGGATGTTTCAGCATTTCGTCCACCACGTCGGCGACGCTGTATTCTTTGACTTCCTGCCCTGATACCGGCGAAATGGTTTTGCCGATACGGGCAAAAAGCATCCTGATATAATCATATATTTCCGTTGAAGTGCCGACCGTCGAGCGGGGATTGCGGATGTTCACTTTTTGTTCGATTGCAATGGCCGGAGGAATTCCTTTGATGTAGTCGGTTTCGGGTTTGCTCATTCGTCCGAGGAACTGGCGTGCGTAGGCAGAGAGGCTTTCCACGTAGCGCCGCCGGCCTTCGGCATAAAGCGTATCAAAAGCCAGCGAGGATTTTCCCGAACCCGATAAACCTGTGATAACGACAAATTTATTGCGGGGGATCTCCACATCAATGTTTTTCAAGTTATTAACCCTTGCGCCCTTAATGATAATCCTTTTCATATTTATTGTATTCTTTATCCTTCAAATTCAGGCTGCAAAGATATGAAAAAAGTTGCGAGTTTCGCCCCGCCCCACCTCGTCATTGCGAGCCGCGAAGCGGCGCGGCAATCCATTTCTTTTCTTTTCTGGATTGCTTCGGACTTTGTCCTCGCAATGACGGGGCTGTGGCTTTGCGACCCCACTCCGTCACCCAGAGGCGAAGCTGAAGCAATCCAAAAAAACGTCACAAATTTTTCATGTTTTTGTCACATTTTTGTCACAACTATATTTTATCTTTGCTGTCGAAATTAATAATAAAAAATTTATGGAAACTGAAAAATTAGAAGAACAAGTAT
>JAIRKG010000113.1 GCA_031260235.1 Dysgonamonadaceae bacterium
AAAAAAGCCCGACCTGAAACAGATCGGACTTCCCGGTTGTGATAACATATAGCTTCTAACTCTCAACCGGTTATATTTTCTCCGCCATCTTCCCCGGACGTATTTCTTATACGCACCGTGAAGCCGGCTGGATAAATGCGCCCACCTGATCGGCATGTTCCGAAAGGGAGACTTCCCCCGCGAACTTAATTTTTAATAGGGAGAGGCGAGGCGTCAATGGCGGGGGTGAGGCAAGGGCTGCGCAAATTTAACAGTTCCCGCAACCCGTCCGTCTGCCAGAACCGTTTCTATCGCATCGCCTTCCCGCAATTCTTTTGCCGACTTGACGGCTTTCCCATTCTTCAAAGTGATCGAATAACCTTTGTCAAGGATGTATTTCGGCGACGATAACCTGAAAAAGGATTCTTTTTCTTTCAATTGCGAATGTTTCGCAACCAAAATTTGGCGGACAAGATTTTTCATTTGCAGGCGGTAAATTTCTATTTCCGACCTTTTATTTTCAATCATGGCATTGGTTAACAGGGGTATGCGGGAAGTCAGTACACGTAAATTTACGGCGGAGGCTTTCAGGAGAGCCTGTGCGGATTCGGTTATTTTAGACTGGCAATCAATCTGTTTGGCGGCTGTTTCTTCCACGCGGGCAATCAAGAAATCGGCGACGGCTGTGGGCGTTTTAGCGCGATAGGATGCAACAAAATCCAGAACCGTATCGTCCCTTTCATGCCCGATTCCGGTAATGACAGGCAAAGGGAACTGCGCACAATTTGCCGCCAGCAAATAGGAATCAAACCATACCAAATCGGAAGTTGCCCCGCCTCCGCGTATGATAACAACCATGTCGAATAATTCCCTGTATTCAGCTATTTTATCCAATGCCGAAATGATAGATGTTTCGGTCTGCTCTCCCTGCATCAGCGCAGGAAAAAGTCGAGTATAAAAGACATATCCGAAGCGGTTGCCGGTCAGGTGATTCAGGAAATCTTCGTAGCCGGCGGCTGTCGCGGAAGAGATGACTGCTATTCGTTGAGGCAACGGCGGGATTTCCAATTCTTTGTTCAGCGTCAAAACGCCCTCTTCTTCCAAACGGCGAAGAATTTTTTGCCGTCCGGATTGCAAATCACCCAAAGTATAACTCGGATCAATATCATAAACAGTTAATCCGTAGCCATATATCGGATGAATATCAACCGAAACCTTAACCAATACTGTTAGGTTGGAACTGAATTGGCGACCGGTAGCCTGTTCAAAATGAAGGTGCAGCGTTTCAAAAACATTCGACCAAATATGCCCCCTGACTTTGGCAATAATCACATTTGTTTGCGGATTTTTTTCGATAAACTCCAAATAGCAATGACGGTTACTCATGTGCACGTCGGATGTTTCGGCGACCACCCAACAGGTTTCCGAAAAAGCGTTTTTCACCTCCGAAGCGAGACGGTTATTGAGTTGGGAAAGCGTAAGAAAATCCATCTGTTTTTATATTTTTATAAATTTCCGTACATAAACCTGCCTGCCGCCTGTTTGCAGACGAGCAATATAAATTCCATTCGGCAAAGAAGATATGTCAACAGACGAAGTGCGCCAATCGTAAGCATATATCGTAGATTATAACGACAAATGTACACATAACTTCTTAATTCATTGATTGAATTTGTTGTGTTAGAAAAAATGTATTAATTTTGGGACTTCAAAATAATATGATTTACATTAAAAACTACAATTATGAATCAGAAAACAAGATATTCGGATGCTGAATTAGAAGAATTTCGTGTAATAATCAACGAAAAATTAGATGTAGCCAAACGCGATTATGAATTGTTGAAAGCGGCGATTATGAACGCCGACGGGAATGATGTTACCGATACTTCTCCTACTTTTAAGGTTTTGGAAGAAGGCGCATCGACATTGTCGAAAGAAGAAGCCGGACAGTTGGCGCAACGGCAAATAAGATTTATTCAAAATCTAAATGCCGCACTGGTACGCATAGAAAACAAAACGTATGGAATGTGCCGCGCAACCGGGAAATTGATTCCGAAAGAAAGATTACGCGCAGTTCCCCATGCTACTTTGAGTATCGAAGCTAAACAAAGCATAAGCAAATGAATTTGTCGAAAAAATGGTTTTGGGCTATTACCGTTATTGTTTTGATTCTCGCTATCGATCAAATTATCAAAATTTTGATTAAAACCAACTTGTGTCTTGCTGCCGAGTTTCACGTTACGAACTGGTTTTACATCCGATTTGTTGAAAACAGCGGTATGGCGATGGGAATTCAGGTAGGAGGAAAATTATTCTTGTCGTTGTTCCGAATAATTGCCACATTTGCAATTGCTTATTATATCCACCGTTTAATCAAACGTGGTTTCAAATTATCTTATATTTTATTTGTATCCATGATATTTGCCGGAGCAGTGGGAAATATTGTGGATAGTATTTTTTACGGCGTTATTTTCAGCGAAAGCACTCCGACGCAAGTGGCGGCTCTTTTCCCGCCGGACGGCGGATACGGCACGTGGCTTCACGGAAAAGTCGTAGATATGTTTTATTTCCCGCTGTTCTCATTCACATGGCCTTCATGGATACCTTTTCTTGGAGGAAGCGAGTTTGAATTTTTCAAATATATCTTCAATTTTGCCGACGCTTCCATCAGTGTCGGGGCAATCGTTTTATTGTTATTCTACAAGAAAACTTTTTCTTTAAGTTTTGAAAGTAAACAGGATGGCGAAGATTAAACCGTTGATTCCGCTCCTTTTTTTGTCTGCTTTTTTCACCGCTTGCGGCAATCGTCCTTTCCATGTTTTGTCCGACAAAAAGATGGAAGCCGTCTTGTTTGACGTATATATAGCTCAGGTGGAAATGGACAATAACCGCACGGTATTTTCCGATTCGGCGCGAAAAGCGGATTTATTAAATACGGTGTTTCAAAAACATAAGATTGACAAAACAGACTTTGATTCTTCTCTGGAATGGTATTCCGATAATTTGGAAAAATATGCGAAACTGAATGAAAAAATTGCGAAACGCTACGCAAAAATGGCCGAAGACCTGAGAGCCGAGCAAGCAGGAAATCTTGACGAACAAACTCAAAAAGAGCTGGCTGATCGGTATCCGATAGATAGCGTACCGTTTTTCTTGCGAAGAGCAGATCTTCCTCAAAATATTTATACGTTTGAAGCAGACACGGTTTTACATGAATATAACGGCATTTGGGATTTGCGGTTCAATGTTTGTGGACTCCCGTCGAAAATCCGGCCGATAGTAACATTTTGCGTTCAGTGTAGCGACACGACGATTGTGCGGCGCGATTCTATCTAAAAAAATTAAAGACAAGAGTTACAATCATCTTGGAACTCCGGTTCGAAAAAGAAACGTTTTTTCACACAATTTCAGGTAGTACCATTTGTGTGGTAAAAAAACATTACCTTTGCGCCGTTATTATAAGAAATATTATTTTGAAAACATTTGAAGAATTAGGCGTTGCCTCCGATATCATCAAGGCAATCAGCGAAATGGGCTACGAAAGTCCGATGCCCGTGCAGGAGGAAGTGATTCCCGTTCTGCTCGGTACTAATAATGAAGTCATTGCACTTGCTCAAACCGGCACTGGCAAAACGGCAGCGTTTGGTTTACCTATCCTGCAAAAAATCAACAGAAAACAAGTACGGCCGCAGGCGGTCATTCTGTGTCCTACACGCGAACTTTGCCTGCAAATAGCCGACGACCTCAAGGATTACTCCAAATATATGGAAGACTTAAAAGTAACCCCTGTCTATGGCGGCTCAAGCATCGAAAGTCAAATCAAAGCGTTACGTCGGGGCGTTCACGTCATTGTAGCTACGCCGGGGCGTTTGATAGATTTGGTGAACCGCAAGGCGGCAGATTTGACGGCAGTCCGCGACGTCGTGCTTGACGAGGCGGACGAAATGCTGAACATGGGCTTTTCGGAAAGTATCGATGAAATTCTTGCCTTTATACCGGAGAGCCGTAATATGTTGCTGTTTTCAGCGACCATGCCGGACGGAATTGCGCGCATTGCAAAAAAATATATGCGCTCGCCAAAGGAAATCACAATCGGGCGTAAAAATGAGGGCGCCTGCAATGTGCGGCATATCTTTTATATGGTTAATGCGCGGGATAAATATCTCGTTTTGAAGAGAATTGCAGATTATAATCCCAATATCTATGGGATTATTTTTTGCCGTACTAAAAAGGAAACCCAGGAAATCGCCGACTTGCTGATTAAAGATGGATATAACGCCGATTCCCTGCACGGCGATTTGTCGCAGGCGCAACGCGATTACGTGATGCAAAAATTCCGCCTGCGCAACATACAGTTGCTTGTCGCAACGGATGTGGCAGCCCGTGGTTTGGACGTGGACGACTTGACGCATATCATTAATTACGGGCTTCCCGACGATATTGATTCATACACGCACAGGAGCGGTCGCACCGGACGAGTCGGCAAAACCGGAACTTCTATCGCTATTATCCACCTGAAAGAAAAACATAAAGTCAAGGAAATCGAAAAACAAATCAACAAGAAATTTGAAGAGGGCGTTATTCCGTCCGGAAAACAGATATGTGAAAAGCAACTCTTCGGACTGGTCGATAAAATTGAAAAAGTGCGTGTCAACGAAGAAGAAATACAGGGAATTATGCCTTCGATTTACCGTAAATTAGACTGGCTGGACAAAGAAGATGTTATTAAACGGCTTATTTCACTCGAATTTAACCGTCTGATAGACTATTACCAGGACGCCGGCGAAATCAAGGTTCCCCAAGAATTTGAAAAATGGAAAAAAGAAAGTCGCATGACGCGAGAAAAATCGACTGCATATTCGGAGAAAGGCACGGGACGCGCGTCCGAAAAAGGATTTGCCCGCCTCTTCATCAATCTGGGGAAAACCGACGGATTGCGCCCCCAATCGATAATCGGCTTGGTAAACGACCATATTCCCGGACGAAAAGTCGAAGTCGGGAGAATTGATTTGATGAAAAACTTCTCTTTCTTTGAAATACGCGAAGCAGATCGCGGTAAAGTCATTCAACATTTAGACGGTGTTAAAGCTTTCGGGCGCAAAGTTTCCGTCGAAGCGTCACAGCCCTCTCCTTCCGAACACCGGAAGAAGAAAATCGAGGAGCAGAAGAAAAAGAAAAATGCTAAACGACCGTTTTTCTCTTCTTAATTTGACAAAATCTTTCGTATCCTTGCCGACTAAATCAATCTAAAAACATGAGCAAATCTTTTCAAAGAACATTAATCACCTCTGCCCTGCCATACGCTAACGGTCCTGTTCATATCGGTCATCTTGCTGGTGTTTATATTCCGGCTGATATTTATGCCCGCTACCTTCGCCTGAAAGGGGAGGAGGTTTTATTTATCGGCGGATCGGACGAACATGGTGTCCCTATCGCCCTGAAAGCCCAAACGGAAGGTATCTCTCCGCAGGAAATAGTGGATCGTTATCATTGTATTATTAAGAAGTCTTTTGAGGATTTCGGCATTACTTTCGATATTTATTCGAGGACGACTTCGGCGATTCATTATAAAACGGCTTCCGATTTTTTCCGTAAATTATATGACAAGGGCGAATTTATCGAAAAAACATCAGAACAATATTATGACGAGGACGCCAAACAGTTTCTCGCCGACCGCTATATCATCGGTGAATGTCCGTATTGCGCCAACAAAAACGCTTACGGCGACCAGTGCGAAGCCTGCGGAACTTCACTCACGCCATTGGATTTGATTCATCCGAAGTCGGCTATTTCAGGCAGCGTTCCCGTATTGAAAGAAACCAAACACTGGTATCTCTCGCTGGACAAGCACGAAGCATGGTTGAAAAAATGGATTCTTGAAGACCATAAAGAATGGAAACCTAACGTGTACGGACAATGTAAATCGTGGCTGGACTTGGGATTGCAACCACGAGCCGTCAGCCGTGACCTGGACTGGGGGATTCCGATTCCGGTCGAAGGCGGCGCGGGAAAAGTCCTGTATGTCTGGTTTGACGCACCAATTGGCTATATTTCCAATACGATCGAACATTCGCCCAACGACTGGGAACGCTGGTGGAAAGACGCATCCACACGCATGATTCATTTTATCGGAAAAGACAACATCGTTTTCCACTGTATCGTTTTTCCCGCCATGCTCAAAGCCGACGGAACATATATTTTGCCTGAAAACGTACCGGCTAACGAGTTTCTCAATCTCGAAGGCGACAAAATATCCACTTCCCGCAACTGGGCTGTCTGGCTGCACGAATATCTGGAAGATTTCGCCGGAAAACAAGACGTTTTGCGCTATGTATTAACGGCTAATGCGCCGGAAACCAAAGACAACGATTTCACGTGGAAAGACTTTCAGGCACGGAATAATAACGAATTAGTCGCCATCTTCGGCAATTTCGTCAATCGTGCCGTAGTGCTTACGCACAAATATTTTGAAGGGAAAGTACCCGCAAAAGGCGCATTGAACGATTATGACCGTGCAACTTTGGACGAATTTAAGCGCATCCGGCAGGATATGGAAGGTAGTCTCAATCAATTCCGTTTTCGCGATGCATTGAAAGAAGCCATGAACTTTGCGCGTATCGGAAACAAATATTTGGCGGATACCGAACCTTGGAAACTGGCGAAAACCGATAAGGAACGGATGGCGGCAATTCTGAATATTTCCTTGCAAGTCGCCGCAAATCTGGCGATTGCCTTTGAACCGTTCCTGCCTTTTTCTTCGAGAAAACTTAAGCAGATAATCAACAAAAAAGACCTGAACTGGCATGGATTGGGAAGTATTGATTTGCTCGACGCGGGTCATCAATTGAATCCTCCTGAATTGTTGTTTGAAAAGATTGAAGACGAAATGGTTGAGCGGCAAATGCAAAAGTTGCAAGATACCCTGAAAGCCAATAAATCAAAAGAAGCC
>JAIRKG010000120.1 GCA_031260235.1 Dysgonamonadaceae bacterium
CAATAGAACGGGTAATCGCCGATTTATCCGCTAAAAACACGGCAGGCAAAACGCTGATAGAAAAAGGCGTCCGGCAAACGGCAAGGCTGTGGCAACCGCAAGACGGAACGGAAAACGAATTTATCCGCTATTGTCTCGACAACTACATTTCCGACCCTTCGGAAAAAGAAACCGTTTTCCTCAAAATCAGTAATTATATGGAGGCTGTTTGGGGAAATTACAATGAAATGTCTCTCCAACTGCAAAAAAACCTCCATGAGGCAACCGGTCCCTTGCTCAAAATCGACGAGCAATTTGCGGCTTACAGTCCGGATACCCATTTTAGCGACGATATGTATGCCATCAAGTTAGCATTTTTTATCATGCTGAACTTCCCGGAATACTCCCTGGAAGAAAAAGAAAGGCTTGGGAATAACCGTCTCGACTGGGCTTATGCGCGGCTGGGCGATTTGTTTACGAGCCGCGTTCCTGCCGAACTGCAACAAGCCGCTGCCAAAGCCAATAGCGACGCCGACGTGTATATTGCCAATTATAACATATATGCCGGCCATCTGTTGAATAAATCCGATAAAAAGATTTTCCCTGAAAATATGATTTTGCTGTCGCACTGGAATTTGCGGGATGAAATCAAAGCAAACTATAATCACGGAAAAACGGGTTTCGACAAACAGCAGACCATATATGAGGCGATGAGGCGCATTGTCTCACAGGAAATACCGGAAGAAGTCGTCAATTCGGACAAATATGACTGGAATCCATATACCAATCAAGTATTTCAATCAGGGGAAAAAATAGACGGAAACAGTGAAAATACGGCACGCTACGAAATTTTCCTGAACAATTTCCGGGCATTGAAAGCCATCGACGAGTACACAGGGGATACTTATATCGACCGGAATTTCTCGAAAGATATGGAAGTTTCCGTCAATGACGCCGAAAAACTTTTCAGGGAATATCTTTCTGCTCCGGAAATAAAAACGGCGGGAAAAATCGTGGCTTCCCGCTTGGGACGGGAATTGCAGGCTTTCGACATTTGGTACGACGGCTTCAAGTTGAGAAGTTCTTTCAATGAAGACAGTTTGAGCAACATAACCCGCGCGCTTTACCCCGATGCCCAAGCCCTGAAAAAAGACTTGCCGAACATCCTCGAAAAATTGGGCTTTACGAAGGAACGCGCCGGATATTTAGCCGGTAAAATAGACGTGGACGCCGCCCGTGGCTCAGGACATGCCTGGGGCGCATCCAAAAAAGGAAGCCGTGCCCATCTCAGAACCCGGATTCCAGGCGGAGGTATGGACTACAAAGGTTATAACATTGCCATTCACGAATTAGGCCACAACGTGGAGCAAACCCTCTCGCTCTATGACGTCGATTATTACATGCTAAACGGCGTGCCTAATACGGCTTTTACCGAAGCGCTGGCTTTTGTTTTCCAGAAAAGGGACTTGCAGATTCAGGGAATTACAAATGAAGTTTCGGGAAATGATCATTCAGACGCGCTGGACAAGGCATGGAGTTTATTTGAAATTTCAGGCGTATCGCTTTTGGATATCAGCGTCTGGAAATGGCTGTATGCCAATCCCGATGCAACGCCGGTGCAATTGAAAGAAGCAGTTATCCGCCTGTCGAAAGAAGTTTGGAATGAATATTATGCGCCAATCTTTGGCGTAAAAGACGAACCGGTTTTGGCAATCTATTCCCACATGCTTGGCTATCCTTTATATTTATCGGCATATTCTTTCGGGCAAATCATTGAGTTTCAATTAGAGCAGTATTTACAGGGAAAAGACTTTGCCGCCGAAGTAGATCGCATTTACCGCTTGGGAAAATTAACGCCCAATCAATGGATTTTGCAGGCTACCGGCAAGCCGTTGTCGGTGAAACCATTGCTGGAGGCGATTGAGAAGAGGTGATTCACCGGCCCGTAACCATTTCCCACAGTTATATCCTTTCCGTTTTCGATTGCCGTAAAAATATACGTTTTCGCACGCTTAACGGCATTTGTCAAATCCAATCCCAATGCAATATTCGCAGCGATTGCCGAAGAAAAAGTGCATCCTGTGCCGTGCAGGTTTTTAGATTCGACGCGGCGCGACCTTATGGGGATACTTTCCCCTTTTCCCGTCCCGAAAAGTATATCAGTCGCACAGTCTTTGGTAAAATGGCCGCCTTTGATCAGGACGGCGCGGCAGCCCTGTTCCATCATAATATCCGCCGCCTTTTGAAAATCATCTTCCGTTTGAATGTTAATGCCGGAAAGGGCTTCCGCTTCGGGAATATTAGGGGTAAAAAGCATCGCCCTTCTATAAAGATGCTTGCGGAAAGCTTCTGCAATGCAGGGTATGGCCAGTCGTGCACCGCTGGTTGCTACCATTACAGGGTCGACAATCACGTTTTTCAAATTGTAGCGGTCAATGAGCGCGGCAACCGTTTCGATAATTCCGGGCGTGGGAAGCATACCGGTTTTAACGGCGTCAACAGCAATATCATCCAACACCGCCTCCACTTGTTGCCGGATAATGTCTATAGACAAGGTTTCTACAGTCCTCA
This sequence comes from Dysgonamonadaceae bacterium, assembly GCA_031260235.1. Lineage (GTDB taxonomy): Bacteria > Bacteroidota > Bacteroidia > Bacteroidales > Azobacteroidaceae > Azobacteroides. The sequence goes on from JAIRKG010000120.1 coordinate 2,551, forward strand.
CTTCCTGCGTATTTTGCGCCGTGACGGCAGTAATGGCCGATGTACCGTACACGCCCAGCGCCGAAAAAGTTTTCAAGTCGGCCTGAACGCCTGCGCCTCCTCCGCTGTCGGAGCCGGCGATTGTTAATACTGTCGGGTATCTTGATTTCATTGATTGATGATTTGGAATTACTCCGCAAAGATATATAATAATGCAGATAACAAAATATTAACCGCAGTAAATCGGCATTCCAATTCAAAACCCCCGCCCCGTCATTGCGAACGGCGAAGCGGCGAAGCACTGTTGCTCTGCGATCACTTGTAATTTAAGTAAAAATAGTTAAATATTCCCGCCAATGTTTGGTATTTAAAGGTTTTTTATTATCTTTGCATCGAAATTAAACAACAGTATTATTCACAGATTAAAAACATTTATTTTATGAAAAAGATTATTTTTTTACTGAGTATTGTAGCCGGCATGTTTATTATTGTAGCCGGATGTAATGACGCCGTTGATAATGGCGTATTTGAAGAACAGGCTGTGCCGGTTGCTCCTGCCGCACAAGCGCATGAAGAAGAAGTTGATGTTCCCTTGCGTTCATCCGTACCTGATGATTTTTATCTACAGCCGGTTCGCGCCGTTGAAGTCTGGGGAGCGACCGGACTTTGGTGTACTTATGAAGTAAAAGTAAACTACACCACTCCTGCCGGCGAGACAGGCAGTATTATAAAGACAGGAGGTCGTTTGTGGCACACAACCAGCGTAAGTCTTAGTGGTATTCCGGAAGGCAGTACTTTCAATTGTCGCATAAAAGATGAATGGTATATTGAGAATATACCCGATACGTATATAGACACAGAATCTTATATTTATTCACCTTCAGGAAAAAGGGTATATAGTGAAGTATGGGGCGGTTTTTG
>JAIRKG010000136.1 GCA_031260235.1 Dysgonamonadaceae bacterium
CCTCCCCAGTTGGGGGAGAAAAACTATGAACGTAGCAAGTTCCTCCCCAACGGGGGGAGAAAAACTATGAACGTAGCAAGTTCCTCCCCAGCGGGGAGAGAAAAACTTTGAACAAAGCAGATAAAAAAAATTATTTTTAATATAACGCTTAAAATATAAAAATTATGGCAATAACAAATGGAGTTCCATACCCAAACTTAAAGTCGGCAATAATGCAATTTGAATATAAGGATGGAAGCATGAAATTTGCTTCGCCCGTAATTGTACTAAACGGCGAAGAGTGGTAACCTGTCCGTAGTGACGGCGCAAGCCTACCCCGTCACCCGGAGGTCGCAGCCCGAAGCAATCAGGGAAGAAAAGAAATGGATTGCCACGCCGCAAGGCGGCTCGCAATGACGGGGGCGCAGCGAACGGGGGCGTTGCGGGGGTGTCCCCCGCAGAGGGGGAAGCGGAAGCCCGCCGCAGGCGACTGGAGCGGGGGGGAGACTTCCCCCGCGAGATTAGTGCTTGACGGGGAATGGGGCGATTTGGACTTTTGGGACAAAGGGAATTGCGGCTCGCGAAAGTGTCTGAAAAGGTGCAATAATGGAAAAAATAATCAATTTTGCTATCCCACTATTATAAAGTTGTGTACTTTTGCCACGTAAAACAAACAATTAAAATATCTATATTGCAATGGATTTAATGCAAACAATTATTACGAAGGCAAAAGCCAATCGCCGACGGATTGTGCTGCCCGAAGGAGACGAAGAGCGCACGATAACGGCTGCCGACCGTTTATTATCCGACGCCGTCGCCGACATTATTTTAATCGGCAATCCGCAAAATCTGAAAGATTTAGCGAAGCAACGCGGCCTGAATCACATTGACAGGGCAACTATCATTGATCCCCTCAAACACGGGAAAAAAGAGGAATACGCTCATCTGCTTTATGAATTGCGGAAAAACAAGGGCTTGACACCCGAAGAGGCTGCAAAACTGGTGGAAAACCCGCTGTATCTCGGCTGTTTGATGATAAAGAACGGCGATGCCGACGGAGAAATTGCCGGCGCCCGTAATACGACCGGCAATGTGTTGCGCCCGGCGCTGCAAATCATCAAAACCATGTCCGGCGTCGGCGTCGTTTCCGGCGCATTCCTAATGTTTGTGCAGGACGCTTCTTATGGCGAAAACGGGATTTTGCTGTTTGCCGACTGCGCCGTTACACCCAATCCAACTGCCGAAGAACTTGCTGGAATTGCCGTTGCTACGGCGCAGACCGCCCGCTCTGTCGCGGACATAGAACCGCGTGTTGCCATGCTGAGTTTCTCCACGAAAGGCAGCGCAAAACACGCACTGGTCGAAAAAGTCGTCGAAGCCACCCGTTTGGCAAAGGAAATGAACCCCGGATTGCAAATTGACGGCGAACTGCAGGTTGACGCCGCTTTAGTCCCCTCGGTCGGAAACGGCAAAGCGCCCGGCAGCGCCGTTGCCGGAAAAGCAAATGTATTGGTATTTCCTGATTTACAAAGTGGAAATATCGGTTATAAATTAGTGCAAAGGTTAGGCAATGCCGAAGCGATTGGTCCCATTTTGCAGGGGATGGCCGCGCCGGTAAACGACCTTTCCCGCGGATGCACCGTTGAGGATATTTATAAAATGGTGGCGATTTGCGCAAATCAAGTTTAAATTTATTTCTATGTCGGAATTAATAAAAGAACCCATTGAGTCTTTCGGACTTTTCTCGAAAGACAAAAAGAAGTCGCTGTTTTCCAAAATCGGAATAGTCGGCGCCGGAAAAGACGGGCGGAATATTATTCGCCTGACTTCCTCCGCAGGATTGGAAGTTATCTTTATCGAAGTAAACAGGGAAAGGATTGATTTTGCCTTTGAAAGATTGAGCGCCGGATTAGACAGCCGTATCGAAAACTGGGGCTTGACCCCGGTCGAAAAACGCGCTATCCTCGGACGCATCAAAGGATCGACCGATTATGCCGATTTGAAGGATTGCGATTTTGTAATCGAATGTATCCGCTACGACGACGTAACCGGTGAGCGGAATACATCTTTGCGCCGGCAGGCGTTTCAGGAAATCGAAAACGTTGTTTCGCCCGAAGCGATCATTGCTACCAATTCGACTACCGTAATTATCAGCGAACTGGCTTCCGTTTTGAAACATAAGGAACGTTGCGTGAGCATGCATTTTCCTGTTGCCCATCCCGACGCCAAGATTTTGGAGCTCGTGAAAGGCGCTTATACCACTCGTGAAGTATATGACAAAGTTCTGTTATTTGCCCGGCTGATTAACTACGAAATTATTGACGTCAACGAAAGCAACGGACTGGTGAGCATGCGTTTGATGGTCGTGCTGCTGAATGAAGCCTGCCGGATGCTGATGGAAAAAACCGCCAAAATGGAAAGCATCGACCGGCTGACGGTTGTGAGCTACGGAATGAGAATCGGCATTTTCCGGATGGCAGATATTATCGGTATCGAAAAATTAGTCTGCCTCATGGAAGACATGTTCAACGAATACGGAGATCAAAAATACAAACCCAATCCCATCCTGTGGCGGCTTTACCGCACCAAACAGTTAGGCATACCAACCGGAAAAGGCTTCTTTATATATAACAAGGACGGCGTTTTGGTTGCTCCAAACCCGTTTTTTAATTAATCAACATGAAAATATTAGTACTAAATTGCGGCAGTTCTTCCATCAAATACAAATTGGTGGATATGGATGATCAAGCCATTCTGGCTCAAGGGGGAGTGGAAAAAATCGGGTTGAACGGATCGTTCCTTAAAATTACTTTGCCCGATGGGGAAAAAGTCATCTTGGAAGGCGAAATTCTCGAACATCAAACCGGTATTGAATATATACTCGGTGTTATCACCAGCGAAAAATACGGCTGTATCAAGTCTTTGGACGAAATTGACGCCGTTGGACACAGGGTTGTCCATGGCGGGGAAAAATTCAATGCAAGCGTATTGATTACCGATGAGGTGATCCAAAAAATTATCGAATGTATCGACCTGGCGCCTCTGCATAACCCGCCCAATTTGAGCGGAATATATGCGGTAAGAGAATTGCTGCCGAAAGTTCCGCAAGCAGGGGTTTTCGACACGGCTTTTCATCAAACGATGCCCGATTACGCCTATTTATATGGGTTGCCCTATTCGCTGTATGAAAAATACGCAATCCGGCGTTACGGTTTTCACGGCACCAGCCACCGTTATGTTTCCGAAAGGGTTTGCCAATTCCTGAATGTGCCTTACGAACAGCAGAAAATCATCACTTGCCACATTGGAAACGGCGCTTCTATTTCAGCAGTCAGGAACGGAAAATCAGTCGATACTTCCATGGGAATGACGCCTGTCGAAGGACTGTTGATGGGAACCCGTTGCGGCGACATCGATGCGGGCGTGATTACTTACATTATGGAGAAGGAAAATGTAGGTTCTCAGGCTATTTCCACGATTGTCAATAAATATGGCGGCGTTTTGGGCGTGTCGGGCGTTTCGTCCGATATGCGGGAGATAGATTCGGCTATAGGAAACGGAAACGAACGCGCCGCGCTGGCTTTGAATATGTACAACTACCGCATTAAAAAATATATCGGCGCTTATGCAGCGGCTCTGGGTGGGCTTGATATCTTGGTCTTTACGGGTGGAGTCGGCGAAAACCAGGCACAAACGCGGGCAGCTGTTTGTGAAAACATGGAATTTTTGGGAATCCGTTTGGATAAAGAAAAGAATAAAACCGTCAGAGGCATCGAAGCTGTTATCACAACGGACGATTCGCCGGTAAAAGCGGTCGTCATACCAACCGACGAAGAGTTTATGATTGCCCGTGACACTCTAAATTTGCTAAATTAGAACTCAAAAAGCATAAAAACGCTCCTTTTTTAACGATATTTAATTTGAAACGAACAATGATTAACAATTATTATAGAAAAAAAGTTGCATGGAAAGAATAAAGGACTTACCTTTGCACCGTGGTTTTTTCATAATAGTATTAGATTTAAGGTTAACAAAGATTGGATTAGGGAATTCGTGAGAATTCCCTTTTCATTTTTTCATTGTCACGAAATAACCACTTCTTGCAAAACCAAATAAATTCCATAATTTTGCCGTCCGAATCCCATTGATATGATATTTCTTGAAACAAAAGACGTTGTCAAACAATATGCTGGATATTTAGCGCTGGACAAGGTCAGTGTGCAGATTCCCAGCCGAAAAATTTTTGGCTTGCTGGGCCCGAACGGAGCGGGCAAAACCACGTTAATCCGGATTATTACACGCATCACGGCGCCTGACAGTGGCGAAGTTCTATTCAAAAACCGTCCGCCGGCTTATGAAGATATTTTTAATATCGGCTATCTTCCCGAAGAAAGAGGATTGTACAGGAAAATGAAAGTCGGCGAACAGGCTGTTTATCTGGCTCGATTGAAAGGGCTTTCGGCTTCCGTGGCCAAGGAAAGGCTCAAGAAATGGTTTGATAAATTCGATATTCTTTCGTGGTGGAACAAGAAATTGGAAGAACTGTCAAAAGGGATGCAGCAAAAAGTACAATTCATTATCACCGTTATACACGATCCCGAATTGCTTATTTTTGACGAGCCTTTCAGCGGATTCGACCCAATTAATGCGGAATTGCTGAAAAATGAAATTCTGCAGTTGAAAGAACAGGGGAAAACCATCATTTTTTCTACCCACAACATGGCTTCGGTCGAAGAAATTTGCGACGAAATTGCTTTACTCGACAAATCGAAAGTGGTGCTGAACGGCAATGTCAATCAAATCCGCAATGACCATAAACAACATATTTTCAAAATTCATACAGGAAACGAAAATTTGATTGCGAACGGGGCGCATAAGGTTCTTGAGCAAAGAAAAGATTCGCAAAATTATGTATTCCGGATAAAGAAGGATGAGCATGTTTCCAATTCGGAGTTTCTTTCCAACCTCTTGAAAAACAACGAAATTATTTCATTTGAAGAGGAAATTCCTTCCATGAATGATATTTTCATCCAAACGGTCAATCAAACAAATGAGTAATTTATGACGCTTAATACAAAAATGGGAATTGTGATTCAACGAGAATATTTGACTCGCGTGAAAAAGAAATCATTCATCTTTATGACAATTTTGATGCCGCTCCTGTTCGTCGGATTAAGCGTCGCTTCCTTTTCTCTTGCGGCGATAGACGAAGGAGAAACCAAAATCATTGTCGTTGTCGACGAAACCGGAGAATATTTTCCGGTGATGAAAAATACCGGCAAATATCAATTCATTGAGTCCAAAACAGGTTTTCAGGAATTTAGGAAAAACTCCGATGAAGCGGTTTATGCGACTTTGGTCATCACCGGCGATTTGTTGAAAAATCCGGATGCAATAACGTTATATTCCGCCAAACCGGCGGCAAGCAGCGCGGAAGAAGCCATCACGTCGGAATTAAACAGTTATTTGAGCAATAAAAAGTTGGAATCATATAATATTCCGAATATCAAGCAAATTATTGAAAGCAGCAAAATCCGGCTGAACCTCAAATTCGTTAAATGGGACGACGAAACCGGGAATGAAGCGCAAGCGTCGCCCGAAACGGTTTCTATTGTCGGGACAGTATTTACGCTCCTGATTTACATGTTTATCATGATCTATGGCGGTATGGTGATGCAGGGCGTGATGGAAGAAAAGACCAACCGGATTGTGGAAGTAATCATATCTTCGGTAAAACCGTTCGATTTGCTGATTGGAAAACTGATTGGCGTCGGTCTGGTTGGGTTGACGCAGTTCGGCATTTGGATCCTCCTTTTGCTTGGCGTTCAGGCGGGAGCGTTCATGCTGTTCGGCAATCTGGAGATTTTCCAAACCGTCAATGCCTCGCTCGGAGCCATTAATGTGGAGCTCGTCCTGTATTTTATCCTGTTTTTCATCGGGGGATACCTGATTTATGCCTCGTTGTTTGCGGCAACCGGCGCAGTTGTCAACAGCCCTGAAGATGCCCAGCAATACATGATGCCCATCACCATTCTAATTATATTCGCGTTTTACACCGGGTTTTACAGTGCACAAAATCCCGACGGTCCCCTGGCGTTTTGGACTTCGTTATTCCCGCTCACTTCGCCGATTGTGATGATGGTTCGTATCCCCTACGGAGTGCACTGGTGGGAATTGGCGCTGTCTATTATCCTGCTGTTCGGAAGCGTATTTTTTGTTATCAAGACAGTAGCAAAAATCTACAGGGTCGGTATTTTGATGTATGGTAAAAAACCAACTTACAAGGAATTAATGAAGTGGTTGAAATACTGACTGTTTTTAATGAAATTGGGAAACAGTTTTCCACGCTCACTCAAAATAAAAAGTAAAAATAATCATTCGTGAAACGCCTTTGGACAAGGATTTTTGATATTTTTCCAAACTGTGGTCGGTCAAATCGGAACGGTTCTGTTCCAGGATATCACTTAACCCGAAACAGAAGCGGATTTCGGGAATTAACTTAACAAACGGGAGATAAAAATCACAGCCCAACCCGACGGATGCGCCATAATCCATCTGCTTCAAAAGCACAGGTTCGTCTTTTTTCCGTCCCAAGTCGACGGCGGAATAAACGCCCGCAAATACATAGGGACGGTAATTGTTCAGGCGCATCGACCGTATTTTCAAATCAAGCGGAGCCATCAGGTAATTGGAACGCACATTGGTTTTAAAGCTCTCTTTCTTCTCCGGTTCCACAAATTCAAATTCCTTGTCGCCAAAACAAAGCATCGGCGAAAAACGGAGATTCATGTATGGATTCAGGAACAAATCGGCAGCTAAGCCAACGGTAAATCCGGCGGAATAATTCGGAATCGTTCCGTACCAGGTTTCCCCGTCGCCGACTGTTCCCGAATTTGTCAATAATATATCCTGGAAATTCAAGCCCACATTGATTCCGAAGTGATACAACCTGTAATCGCCATACGGTTGATTCCGAACTTTCATTGTTTGCGCCAAAAGAAGGTTGCTCAACAATAAAAAGCAAGTAGCGAAGAGTGTTTTTTTATACATTTCAAATACGTTTTCTTCAATAACAACGGAGAAATGGGGGGCATATTGCAATTAAGAATGATGAATTATCCGAATTGATTTCACCGCCGGAACTATCAGTTCCTCACTTCAAATATCTTTTCACTTATTTTTATTACCCGATAAGTCCGCAAATAGTAGGTTGAACCGGACAGCGGCGTTCCAAACCCGTCGGTGATATTATAGACGGCGCCGCATTTTGGGCATTTAGCCGTAAATGCCGTAGGAATCCCTGTTTCGCTACTATTTTCGGGGACAATCAAAGCGCTCCTGCTGACTTCATTGGGACAGGCCAAATCATAAGCATAAATATTAACGGCGTCTTCGCCAATGCCATTGACAATCAGCAATCCGCCATAACCAAGCCGGTCTGTTTCCAATCGTTTTTTGGTAATCTGCAAATAAACTCCTGTCCCTCCTGCATTTAATTGCATATCGTCGGGATAGATGTTTAAATTTAATTTATAACTGACCTGTGCATTCGGAATCGTCGAATAAAACCCATCCTTACAGGAAAGGGCGATGAAAAGAAATAATATATAAATTAGATTTTTTTTCATAAGGACATTGTTAACATCTTCACCACAAAGATACAAGTTATTTTTGATACACTCCAAATCCGGGAAAGCCGCAGCCGTCATTAGACTTGTTTCGAAACTCACTTTAACACTCTATTTTCATAGTTTACTGTTCCACAAATCAAGTTGTATCTTAACCCAAATCTTTTTCGTCTGTTACGATATCGCTCGCGTGCCATACCAAACCTT
>JAIRKG010000001.1 GCA_031260235.1 Dysgonamonadaceae bacterium
CGGCATTTGTTTCCGTTCCAATGTGGACATTTCCTGTGTGTTCCGTGTGGGCTTCAATAGCAAAAATATAATCGCCGGCCTCTAATAATTTATGATTAACCGGATAAGTTTCAAACACAGCGTGACGACCACCTTCTTCGCCATGCGGCGGCACTAAGTCGTGGTGCGGACGGGTATGTACATCTTCGGATTTATAAACCAGCGTTGTGTCACTGTCGTCCAATTTATAGATAACCACATAAAAATCATGTGGTTCTGTACTCGGTGCATCATGTGCCCATGCTATGGAAACAGATTCGATGCTATCGGCTTCCACTAACGTAAATTTATTTCCAAAAACGGCAGCGGCGCTTGTAGTGCCGTCCAACAATCCGTTATCCGTTGCAAACTCATTGGTTGTAACTGTAAACAGATTGGAAACCACCGTGTCCGTCTCGCTATCGTCAGACAAAACGTAACGCAACTGATAATCGCCGAACGCTTGCGGTGTAAAATGAGCAGGATGGAAAGTAAGCGACCGCGTTCCATACGCTTCCAAATCAGTAATGTTTACCGTACCAACAACACTATCACAGAAAGTACTGACAACGCTTGCGGTTACGGTCCCGCTAAACGTTTCGGAGCCCCGGTTCGATACCGAAGCATTTAATTCCACACTGGCGTGCTTCCTTGGAATATGGGGAAGAATGGAAGTACTTACGCTCACACCAGAAGTCAAAGTTTTTACCTCCGCAGGCGTAAATGCGGGACTTACCAACGAAGAATTCTGAACCCCGCCGCCGGCAAAAGCCGTGGCGCTAAAAAAACTAACTAAAACACTAACACTAACTAGAACATTTTTTTTCATAACTTAAAAATTTAAAAAATTCAATTATTAATTTGATATATCGGCAGCAAAGGTAATTTGTTTAATTTTGAAAATCAAACGTTTTAAAAAAATATAACAAAATATAACACTAAACATTGAAAAATATCGTGTTTAGGGTATTTTTTGCTTTTTATCTTCACCGGCAATGCAATGACATGTGTGTGGTAAAGACTATCTCATTAAATATAGCGAACTTATTGATTCACTATTACAAACGCGGTAGATAGCTGTGGCAAACATATCGGCGATTGATACGATTTTCACTTTTTCACTTTTCTTTGAGTAGGGAATACTGTCGGTAAAAATAATTTCGGAGAGTGCTGATTGGTCGATTCTCATGGAAGCAGGGTCGGACATGACGGCATGAGACGCAATCGCGCGTACGGAAGCCGCTCCACCTTTCATCATCAAGTCGGCAGCTTTAGTAATCGTACCTGCCGTATCTACCATATCGTCCACCAAAATAACGTCCTTGCCCTGTACGTCGCCGATAATTTTCATTTCGGAAACTTCGTTGGCTTTTTTGCGTGATTTATAACAGATTACCATCTGGGTATTCAAGTGTTTGGCGTATGCATTGGCTCTTTTGGTTCCTCCAACGTCCGGTGTGGCAATCACCAAATTTTTCAGTTTCCGGTTTTTGATTTCATTTGTAAAAACGGTAGAAGCATAAAGATGGTCGACCGGCACATCGAAAAATCCTTGTATTTGGCCGGCGTGCAAATCCATTGTTATCAAACGATTTATGCCGGTTACGCCCAACAGGTCGGCGACTACTTTTGCACCGATAGCCACGCGCGGATTGTCTTTCCTGTCTTGCCGCGCCCATCCGAAATAGGGAATTACTGCGATGATTGATTGGGCTGAGGCGCGTTTAGCGGCGTCTATCATCAACAACAACTCCATTAAATTATCGGAGTTGGGAAAAGTCGATTGAATCAGGAAAACGTATGAGTCGCGGATAGATTCTTCGTATGCGACAGAAAATTCTCCGTCGGCAAAATGCTGAATGTTCATTTTTCCCAGCGGACATTGCAAATTGTTGCAGATTTTTTCTGCCAGATAGCGGGAGTTCGTACCCGAAAAGACTTTGTATGAAACCATTAGAATTTAAGTTTATTTGATTGAATGGTGCAAAGTTATAAAAAAAATCTTTGATTGCTGCAAATTTTACATTTTACGGTTATCTCGTTGTAACGGCAAACATACTTAGACAAAAAACAGAAAATCAACATTTGTTTTTTGTTATTCCAATCAAATTACATACCTTTGCGGCCTGAATATTTAGTTATAAATCTCAAAATACAAAATAGAATGAAACAAGGACTTCATCCGGAAAATTATCGCCCGGTCGTATTTAAAGACATGTCTAACGAAGACACGTTTATCACCCGTTCAACAGTTAGCGCAAAAGAAACCGTCGAAATAGACGGCGTTTCCTATCCGTTGGTTAAGATTGAAATTTCCAACACTTCGCATCCGTTTTATACCGGCAAACAGAAATTGGTAGATACGGCAGGGCGCGTGGATAAATTCCTGAGCCGCTACGGAAACAGGAAAAAGTGAAAGCCGCTTCTGCATAGAATTTCATCATTAATAAAAATTTGCAGTGCTGTTCATGCAAAATTGTCTCATGGTGTAGTGGTAGCACATCTGATTTTGGTTCAGCCAGCCTAGGTTCGAGTCCTGGTGAGACAACAATTTATATTAATGTCATCTATATTAAGAATTCTAACGTATGTTTATCTTCTGAAAAAACAGACGAATGACAAAACAATTGAAGAGAATCGCAATCAAGGTTGGCAGTAATGTTTTAATGCGTCGGGACGGGCGGCTGGATGTAGACAGAATGTCTGATTTGGTCGCCCAAATTGCAGAATTACATGAGTCAGGAAAAGAGATAGTATTGATTTCGTCCGGGGCTGTGGCTTCCGGGCGAAACGAAATCAAACCGCTGAAAAAATTAGATGCCATCTCTTCTCGACAGTTATACTCCGCCGTAGGGCAGGCAAAACTTATAAACCGTTATTTTGAACTCTTCCACAAGTACGGGATTGTTTGCGGACAGGTGTTGACTTCGAAAGAAAATTTCGGCAGCAGGATGCATTACCTCAACCAGAAAAACTGCATGGAAGTGATGCTGGAGAACAAGGTTATACCGATTGTAAATGAGAATGACGCGGTCTCGGTGACGGAATTAATGTTTACCGACAATGACGAACTGTCCGGCTTAGTGGCTGCCATGATGAACATGGATGCGTTGATTCTGTTAAGCAATGTGGACGGGATTTATAATGGCGATCCTGCACTGCCGGAAAGCAGCGTGATTCGTGAAATTGCAGGAAAATCAGACATATCGGCCTTTATACACTCCGGAAAATCATCATTCGGGCGGGGTGGCATGCTAACCAAATATCACATTGCACGTAAAGTGGCCGATGAGGGTATCCTCGTTGTCATAGCCAATGGCGCCAGGCAACGGATCTTGCCGGAACTGATTTGCGGAGCGCCTGTGGTTTGTTCCCGTTTCCTGCCTTCGAAAAAGCCGGCAAGCAACATCAAGAAATGGATTGCACATTCCGGAGGGCTGGCTAAGGGAGAAATACAGATTGATAAAGGAGCTGAAAATGCATTGTACGGAGCAAAGGCAACAAGCATTTTGTTTGTGGGAATCACCGGCGTCACAGGCGATTTCAGGAAAGACGATATCGTCAAGATCATCAACGAAAATGGAAGCCAGTTAGGCGTTGGGCGTGCCGGTTACGATCGTGAAAAGGCAATCGCATTAATGGGGAAACACAATGCCCGCCCGATGATTCATTACGATTATTTATATTTGGATTGAAGAAAAACTAAAAAATGGAACAGATAAAACAGGCGGTTCAAGCATCGCTTACATTGCTTGATTGCAGCGACAAACAGATCAGCCGTGTATTGACGGAGGCTGCGGGGGCTTTGATCCTGCGCCAAGCTGAAGTGCTGGAAGCCAACAGGCTGGATTTGGAACGCATGAACCCGGACGATCCCAAATACGACCGCTTGAAACTGACGGAAAAACGGATCGAGGATATGGCCGGCGACATGAAACAGGTAGCCTCCCTTCCCTCGCCCCTGTGGAAGACGGGACTTGATACCATTCGCCCGAACGGAATGAGAATTCGTAAGGTGACTGTCCCTTTCGGGGTAATCGGCATTATTTACGAAGCGCGACCGAACGTAACTTTCGATGTGTTTTCGCTGTGTTTAAAGTCTGGGAACGCCTGCGTATTGAAAGGTGGTTCGGATGCAGACCACTCGAACCGGATACTGGTTCATATCCTCCAAGAAACACTGGAAAAGAACGGGATGAATCCGTTCGTCTGCACCCTGCTGCCCCCCGGTCGCGAAGCAACAAAAACATTGCTGCAAGCGGTGGGAAGCGTAGACTTAATCATTCCCCGTGGTAGTAGCGCACTGATCAATTATGTTCGTGAACAGGCGCTTATTCCTGTAATAGAAACGGGAGCGGGCATTTGCCATACTTATTTTGATAAAGACGGAGACGTGGAAAAAGGACGCGCAATCGTGAACAATGCCAAAACACGCCGAGTAAGCGTGTGCAATGCACTGGACTGCCTGATCATTCACAGGGACAGGCTGGGTGATTTGCCCTGTCTGTGCAGCGCCTTATCCGGCAGCAAGGTCGTGATTTGTGCCGACGAACCAGCTATGGACGCCTTGTCAGGGCATTACCCGGCGAATCTCCTCCAGCCGGCCACCCCGGAAAGCTACGGCACGGAATTTCTGGATTACAAGATGAGTATCCGCACGGTAGCTTCCATTGACGAAGCTCTGGAACACATTGCAATGTACGGTTCGAAGCACAGCGAAAGTATCATCAGCGAATCGTCCGAAGCGATCCGCCTTTTCGAACGGAAAGTGGATGCCGCCTGCGTATACGCTAACGTATCAACCGCATTTACCGATGGCGCCCAATTCGGTTTCGGAGCCGAAATCGGCATCAGTACGCAAAAACTACATGCCCGCGGACCGATGGCGCTGCCGGAACTGACCACATCTAAATACATCATTGACGGCGACGGACAAATCAGAGAATAAATAATCCGAATTACATCAACACTTCTTCTTCGTCAAAAGCAATAAAAACATTCTCAGACAGCGTTTTTTCCATTGCGGCATGAAGCCCGAACCGGTGCGACATGTGAATTAAATAAGCGGAGCGCGGATTGATTTTTTCGATTTGCGCCAAAGCCTGTCCTACGCTTTGGTGGGAAATATGTTCTTCGTTTCGTAGTGCATTGATTGCCAGAACGTCAATATTTTGCAGTTTTTCATATTCCTCTTCGGGAATCGTTTTAAGGTCGGTCAGATAAGCAAAATTGCCGATACGATACCCCAAAATCGGCAGTTTGGCGTGCATCAAACGAATGGGAATAACTTTTATTCCGGAAACGTAAAATGGTTTATTTCCAATCTCATTCACTTCCAGATTAGGAATGCCCGGATATTTATGTTTCCGGAAAACATACGGCATACGAGTGCGAATCGCATCCGCCACGTTGCTTTCGGCATAAATCTTAACGTTGCCTTCGCGGCTGAATGCTCGCAGATCGTCCAAACCGCCGACATGGTCGTAATGTTCGTGAGTTATTAAAACGCCGTCAAGTTGCATAAAATAATCGGTTTCCAAAGTTTTCAACATCTGCATTCTGAAATCGGGACTGCAATCGATCAAAATCCTTTTTCCTTCCGTTTCAATCAATGCAGACGCGCGAAACCGCCTGTCGCGCCTGTCGGTAGAAGTGCAGACCTCGCAACGGCAACCTATTTCCGGATTGCCTGTGGAAGTTCCCGTGCCTAAAAAGCGTATTTTCATGCGTATATAATTTTCGGAATTAT
>JAIRKG010000076.1 GCA_031260235.1 Dysgonamonadaceae bacterium
GTGTGGGACAGACGAAAAATACAATGAACTTATCGTAGCGTTGCGCGAAAAACTGACTGCGCTGGCCAAGAAAATCGCACCGAAAATGTATGAATTTGGCTTTTTGAATCTTCGAACAAAAAAATCCACGAAATTCTTTTAATTTACATATAATATATTACCTTTGCACCCTGAATTAAAATTATTTTTTTATGGATATTTCACACATAGAACACATAGGGATCGCCGTGAAAAGCATATCGGACAGCCTTCCTTATTATGAAAACGTATTGGGTCTTAAATGCTACAACATCGAAGAAGTAGCCGATCAAAAAGTAAAAACTGCCTTTTTCAAAGTGGGACAAACGAAAATCGAACTTCTCGAACCTACTTCCGAAGACTCTACTATTGCAAAATTTATTGAAAAAAAAGGCGAAGGCGTGCATCACATCGCATTTGCCATGCTTGACGTCGCCGCCGCTTTGGTTGAAGCCGAATCAAAGGGCATTCAATTGATTGACAAAGCGCCACGCAAAGGCGCGGAAGGACTTAACATCGCCTTTCTGCACCCTAAATCCACTTGCAGCGTATTAACGGAATTATGCCAATAATTAATTAAGAATATAAGAGAGGGACGTTTCCTAATTCTCTTAATTTTTAATTTTTAATTAAATAAATTATGAGTAGTCAAATAGAAAAAGTAAAGGAACTTATTGATTTACGGGCGCAGGCCCGTTTGGGCGGAGGCGAGAAAGCCATTGAGAAACAACATGCGCAGGGAAAACATACGGCGCATGAACGTATCAACATGCTGGTGGACGAAGGCAGTTTTGAAGAGTTGGATATGTTTACGGAACATCGTTGCACGAACTTCGGAATGGAAAAGAAAAAATTCCTGGGCGACGGTGTTGTTACCGGCTACGGTACGATTGAAGGCCGTTTGGTGTATCTTTTCGCACAGGATTTTACGGTTATCGGCGGTTCGCTGTCGGAAACAATGGCAGCCAAAATTTGCAAGGTAATGGATTTGGCAATGCAAATGGGAGCGCCGCTTATCGGGTTGAACGATTCGGGAGGCGCCCGCATTCAGGAAGGCGTAAACGCTTTGGCGGGTTATTCCGAGATTTTCCAGCGCAATATTCTGGCTTCGGGAGTTATTCCCCAAATTTCGGGTATTTTCGGTCCCTGCGCGGGTGGTGCTGTGTATTCGCCGGCTTTGACCGATTTTGTCATCATGGCCAAGGGTATCAGTTATATGTTCCTGACCGGACCGAAGGTGGTAAAAACCGTTACCGGGGAAGATGTTACGCAGGAACAGCTTGGCGGCGCGGAAGTACATGCAACCCGGTCGGGCGTAACTCATTTTGTTGTTGAAGACGACCGGTCGGGCATTGAATTAATCCGTAAACTGTTAACTTTCCTTCCTCAAAACAATTTGGAAGAACCGCCGCTTCGCGAAAACAACGACCCGATTGACCGTCTGGAAGATTCGCTGAACGAAATTATTCCCGACAGCCCGAATAAGCCATACGACATGTACGAAGTGATTGGCGCGATTATCGACAAAGGCGAATTTCTGGAAGTCCACGCCGATTTTGCCAAAAATATTATTGTTGGTTTAGCCCGCATGAACGGACGTTCGGTCGGTATTGTCGCCAATCAGCCCAAGACACTGGCCGGCGTTCTTGATATTAACGCTTCCCGCAAAGCCGCCCGTTTTGTACGTTTTTGCGATGCGTTCAATATTCCGCTTGTAACTTTGGTCGATGTTCCGGGTTTCCTTCCGGGAACGGGACAGGAATACGGCGGGGTAATTACTCACGGCGCCAAATTGCTTTATGCTTATGGAGAAGCCACCGTTCCGAAAGTAACCGTTACGCTACGCAAATCTTATGGTGGCGCTCATATCGTGATGAGTTGCAAACAACTGCGTGGCGATATGAATTATGCATGGCCTACCGCCGAAATTGCCGTGATGGGCGGCGCAGGCGCAGTGAAAGTTCTCTACGCCAAAGAAGCCAAAGAAGCGGACGATCCGGCAAAATTACTTGCTGATAGAGAAATCGAATATACGAAAGCGTTTGCCAATCCCTACAATGCGGCAAAATATGGTTATATTGACGATGTGATTGAGCCGCGAAACACTCGCTTCCGCGTTATTCGCGCTTTGCAACAGCTTTCGACGAAGAAACAGGTCAATCCTCCCAAGAAACACGGTAATTTACCTTTGTAATATGGAACAAAAAATAAATATGGGTTTGCGTTGCCTCCTGCTTGTCATAATCGTCATGCAGGCGCAGTTTGCCAATGCGCTGTCGAACGGGAAAATCGAAAGTTTTCAGAAACACGACAGTATTGGTATAGGAATGACATTAACGGCTATGGGCGTTGTATTTATTTGCCTTGCGATACTTTACCTCGCCTTCAAACTGGTTGGAAAAATTTCCGTTAGCCTGAGCCGCAAGCGGGCAATGGTTTCTTCGGGATTAAGCCACGAAGAAGCGAAAGAAGTGACGCGACAATCGGGCGAGTTATTTGCCGCAATAGCAATGGCTATTTACGAAGCGACAGAACTGCACGATGACGAAAGCACGATTTTAACAATCAAAAACAAGGCAAGTATTTATTCGCCTTGGAATTCTAAAATTTATACATTGAGAGAAATACCTGTAAAAAAATAAATTATGAAAAGTTTCAAATATACAATTAATGGAAGTGGTTATAAAGTGGTTATAAATTCAATCGAAGACACCATAGCCGAAGTAGAAGTGAACGGTACGCCTTACAGAGTAGAAATGAACAGACCTCCAAAGAAACAGGTCGTTACAATCAAGCGCCCGGCACAAACGACAACGCCTCCCGTGACTCGTCCGCAGACAAGCATAAGCGCAAGCGCACTGAAATCGCCGCTCCCCGGCGTTATTCTTGACGTTGTTTGCAAAGCGGGTGATACGGTGAAAAAAGGACAAAAAGTGATGGTACTGGAAGCAATGAAAATGGAAAATGCCATCAATTCCGACCGCGACGGCGTTGTTAAGGAAGTGAAAGTAAACAAAGGAGATTCCGTGCTGGAAGGCGCTGATCTTATTATAATCGAGTAAAAATATGGATTTTCTATCATTTCTTGCGGATAACCTGGAAATCTTCTGGAGTTATACGGGTTTTGCCAACTTCACGCTTGGGCACCTCGCAATGATTATCGTTGGGATGGTGTTTATTTATTTAGCGGTAGCCAAGGACTTTGAACCGATGTTGCTTGTACCAATCGGCTTCGGAATTTTGATCGGAAACATTCCCTTCAAAGACGCAGGGTTAGAATTAGGGATTTATGAGCATGGCTCGGTGCTGAATATTTTGTATCAGGGAGTTAAAACCGGATGGTATCCGCCGCTGGTTTTCCTCGGAATCGGAGCGATGACCGACTTTTCGGCGCTGATTTCCAACCCGAAATTGATGCTGGTTGGCGCGACGGCTCAATTGGGTGTTTTCGGTGCGTATATAATTGCCCTGATGCTGGGATTTGATCCGGCGCAGGCAGGCGCGATAGGCATTATCGGGGGTGCGGACGGCCCGACGGCTATTTTCCTTACTTCTAAATTAGCGCCCGATTTGATTGGCGTGATCGCTATTTCCGCCTATTCTTACATGGCGCTCGTCCCTGTTATCCAACCGCCGATTATGCGTTTGCTGACAACCCAAAAAGAGCGGTTGATTCGCATGAAACCGCCCCGCGTGGTTACGCAGACGGAAAAAGTCATGTTTCCGATTATCGGACTTGTCCTGACGTGCTTTTTCGTACCTTCGGGACTTCCGTTGCTGGGGATGTTGTTTTTCGGGAATTTGCTGAGGGAATCCGGCGTTACCCGCCGTTTGGCGGAAACTGCCCGCGGACCGATGATCGACATCGTAACCATCATTTTAGGACTTACGGTAGGCGCATCGACGCAGGCAAACGTTTTCCTGAAATGGGATTCCTTTAAGATTTTCATGATTGGCGCTCTGGCTTTTGCCATTGCCACTTTCGGGGGGGTGATGTTTGTAAAAATCTTCAACCTGGTGCTGAAACAGGAAAACAAAATCAATCCGTTGATTGGCAATGCGGGCGTTTCGGCAGTTCCAATGTCGGCGCGGATTTCCCAAAAAATCGGTTTGGAATACGATCCGACCAATTACTTGTTGATGCACGCCATGGGACCTAATGTCGCAGGCGTTATCGGTTCGGCGGTTACTGCAGGCGTTTTACTTGGTTTCCTCACTTGAAGTATTTTTTAGTTGCCGGCGAGGCTTCGGGCGATTTGCATGCATCCAATTTGATGAAATCCCTGAAGAAGATTGACCGAGACGCTGATTTCCGGTTTTTCGGAGGCGATTTGATGCAATCCGTAGGCGGCACGTTGCTAAAACACTACAAGGAAATGGCATATATGGGATTTATTCCCGTTGCACTTCACCTGAAAACCATTTTCCGCAACCTGAATTTGTGTAAGCGCGAGATTGCCGCTTATGTGCCCGACAGGGTGATATTGATTGATTATCCGGGTTTTAATCTCAAGATAGCGCGGTATGTAAAAGAAAACCTGCACATACCGGTTTGTTATTATATATCCCCGAAAATATGGGCGTGGAAAGAAAAGAGGATACATCTCATCCGAAAATATGTAGACCGGATGTTATGTATCCTTCCTTTTGAGCCTGATTTTTACAGAAAACACAACTACGCAGTAGAATATGTAGGCAATCCGACGGTTGATGCAATAGCCGCAGGCAATTTTTCCACCGAATCTTTTGACGAATTTATCAGCAGTAACCAATTGGCCTCTAAACCAATAATCGCACTGTTGGCAGGCAGCCGGAAACAGGAAATCAAAGATAACCTGCCCTTTATGCTGGAGGCGTCAGCCGCTTTCGGGAATTATCAGCCTGTGATTGCCAGTGCTCCGGGCATTGCCCCCGATTTTTACCGTCCGTTTATGGCTAAATATCCCGCCGGAATTATTTTTGGCGCTACCTACCGTTTGCTGCAACACGCCAAAGCGGCGCTGGTTACGTCGGGGACAGCTACTTTGGAAACGGCGCTGTTTTGCGTTCCGCAAGCGGTTTGTTACAAAACGCCGTTCAAACGTCTGTTTGGTTTTATATGGAGACATTTTTTCAAAGTCCGGTATATTTCTTTGGTGAATTTGATTGTCGGTAAAACAGTTGTAAAGGAATTATTCAATGAAACCTTTTCCACGAAAAACATTCGCGAAGAATTGGACAACTTGTTGAATAACAGGAAATATATTGAAAAACAGCAAGCGGGATACAGGGAAGTTGCAGGGCGATTGGGGCTTCGAAAGGATCTGCCGCCGGTGGGGGCTTCCGACAGGGCCGCGGGAATTGTTTTTTCCCTTTGAAACCATCATTGTTTAGTTAATTAATGTCATAATTCGGGTGATAAATATTGAATATCGACACCGATAGTATTTTTTTAATTTAAATTAATTATCTTTGCCTCCGTTTTTAATATAATATAGAAAACGAAATGTTCATAGTGATTAACGTAAAATTTAACAATTAAAATATAAAAACAATGAAAAGAAAGATTTATTTAATGCTATCCCTTCTTCTATCGGGAATTGTGATTACTAATGCTCAAGTAAGGATCGGCGGGGCAGTTCCGCCCCACCCTGCCGCATTACTTGATTTAAATGCCGATGATAGCGACGTCGGTAACGAACATGGGGCATTGGCTTTGCCGCGCGTGGCGCTGAATTCTAATGCCATGAAACTGAATGAAACCACACCTAAAAACGGTATGTTGATTTACAATACCGGAACTGTACTTCCTATGGGTGTATATGTGTGGATAAACGGCAAATGGATTTGGGTTGGGCATGAAAACGTCGCGCCTGTTATAACTGTTCAACCGCGTGCATTTAACTGGAAGGAAACGCCCGGCGCAGGGAATTTGGAAGGCGTCGGCGGTCAACAGGATAAGCTCAGTATTACTGCTACCGGTTCTAACTTAACTTATCAATGGTATGAGATTTCGGAAGGAGTGAGTGCCGAGCCTGTTGTCGTGGGGACGTCCTCCAGCAACTATGTTCCCGACCTTTCACAGGTGGGTATGCGATCATACTATTGTGTTGTGTCTAACAGCACCGGAAGCGTTAGGAGCGAAGTGGCGCGGGTAGCTGTTGGTTGCGGCGCATTGACAGCCAACGGTTCATGGCGTAAGTTTCTATGTTACAATCTCGGCGCTGATAATATACCAATCGCCGCACAACTTGCTTATCCACATAACAGGCATGGAGGAGGCGCTGTAGGAAACGATGCGTCGGATAAAACGGTATATGGCGACTTGTATCAATGGCACAGGCGAAAAGACGGTCACGAGTGGCCGACCTCCGAAACAGCCACGGGACCCTATAAACAGGAGAACTCGGTGTGGCAGCAGGTTCCGGAGGGTAACTCTCTTTATGGTAAGTTTATCACCGGGGGTGATAGTTGGTATTCGCCTGAGGAGAGTCTACCGTGGCAGGACCGTTACGGTTCACACGATCCTTGCTCCGATCAGGTAGACTACGATACTTATTGGCGCATTCCTTCCCAAGCGGATTGGGCAGATATTTACGACAGCGGGGACGCAGGCGGGGTTCCCCAGTCTGCAACTGCCAACAAATGGGAATGGAGATACTTTGAAACGGTTCTGGAACCGTTTGGCAAATCCGGAGGTTACTTGGTTAAACCCGACGGCGTTACTACTACGCTTTTCCTTCCGGGAGGAGGAACCCGGCCACCGGATGGAGACCATTTTTCTTTCATGGGGGAACAGGGTTACTATTGGAGCTATACGGCATACGGCAAGTATGCACGATACTTTGAGATTAACTATAATAATATTACTGCAAGTTCTTTTCATCCGCGTTCGTATGGGATGTCTATACGTTGTATCGGGGAATAAAATAAATTAAATAAGTAATCTTAAAACCTGGCAGGTCGTTGAAACTTGTCAGGTTTTTTAAAAATATAAAACGTATGAAAGTATTAATCGCAACAAGCAAACCATTCGCAATAGAAGCTGTTCGGGGAATTAAAGAAATTATCGACAATGCAGGATTTGAACTGAGTGTATTGGAAAAGTATGCCGACAAATCGCAATTGTTAGACGCAGTGAAAGATGCAGACGCCCTTATCGTCCGAAGCGACCCTGTTGATTCTGCCGTGATGGAAGCTGCCGGAAACCTGAAAATCGTTGTTCGCGCCGGCGCCGGTTACGACAACATCAATTTGGACATTGCCACCGCCCGCAACATCGTGGTCATGAATACGCCGGGACAAAACGCCGCCGCCGTGGCGGAACTCGCATTAGGCTTGATGCTCATCGCCGGCCGCAACTTTTATGACGGCTCTATGGGCATAGAAATGTTTCACAAAACATTAGGTCTTCACGGCTTTGGAAACGTAGCCCGAAGATTGGCCTCCCTCGTTCGGGGATGCGCTATGGATATCTACGCCTACGACCCCTACTATCCTGCCGAAGACTTTAAGAAAATCCAGGGAGTTATAGCGGCTCAATCACTCGAAGAACTGTACGAAAACTGCCAATACGTTTCCGTGCATATTCCGGCAACCGATGAAACGAAAAACATCATCAACTACGATTTACTGAAAAGAATGCCGCACAATGCCATCCTCGTCAACACCGCCCGCAAGGAAGTCGTCGACGAAGCCGGATTGGTGAAATGGATGGAAGAGCGTCCCGACGTGAAATACCTGACCGACGTCGCCACTTCAAACGATACGGAACTGAGGGCAAAATTCACTAACCGTTATTTCTCAACGCCTAAAAAGATGGGGGCGCAAACCGTCGAAGCCAATAACAATGCCGGAATTGCCGCTGCTAATCAAATTGTGGATTTTCTATTGAATGGAAATACTAAATTTCAGGTTAACGGCTAATATCCGCCCTTTTCACCGTTGCCCCCTTTCTCTTCTTCCATTTAGAAAAATGAAAAAAGAATACGGTATAGCGCTCTTCATTATCACGGTTACAGGACTACTGTCGGTAACGCTCAGCGGTTCCGTATTTTCCGGTTATCATTTCATGGATTGTTCCGGTTTTATTCTTTGGAAAGAAAATTTATCCGAAACGTCTTTTTTTGAATGCCTGAAAAACAACATTGAACAGGAAATGAGAATCCGTTTCCGTCCTGCGTGGCACTTCAATTCTCTTGTCAGAACATGGCTCTGGGGAGATAATATGCTTTCGCAGGGTTTTTACCAGCTGTTTTTGGTTATTTGCGCAGCATTTCTTGTCTATTTATTGGGACGTAAAATTAATTGGACGCACGGGGAAAGTCTATTATTTGCGGGAATCAGCTTGATTGGAACGCAATCGGCTATCTTTTATCAAACTTTAGCAATCGAAACAACTGCGTTAATCGTTTTGCTTTTGTCTTGGCATTTAATTCTATCCTATTTTAACAATTGCGAAGGGAGGCGTAAATCACTGTATTACTACGGATTTGCATTTCTGTCTGTATTTATGGCTTTAATGAAAGAAAATTTCATATTGTTTTTACCTGCAAGTTATTTGTTTTATTGTATGCAGTATAACGAAAAATACAGGGTTGGATTTTGGAAAACCATATTACAAACATGGAAAACGGGTTTATGGTTATTGCTTCTAACCGTCGGCTGCTTATGGGCTGTTTTAACATTTGCAGGGAATGATTTCGGCTATGCAGGCATGGGCGGTGTTTACAACCTTTTCCCTTACGTGAAAACCACCGTTTATTTGTATGGCATAAGCGGCTGTTTATTATCATTTTTAATCGCAGTATATTTATTCCGGAACAGTAGAATCAATTTCAAAAAATGGCTGTTCCCTATTTTATTATTTTCGGCAATCACTTTTCCTCAAATAATCATTTATGGCAAATCCAATATTATTGACCGCTACCTGATACCGGCAATAATGGGTTGCGCCGGTTTTTCCATTTTTGTTTATCGCAAAACAAAGCAGCAGGATATATCCGTCAATACGGTTTTATGGAAAAACGCCAGTCTGTTTTTGGGAATCGTTTTGTCGATTTTTTGCGGCTTTCTTGTTTTTTGTAAACCGCTTCAAGAAGAAATCATACAGGTTGCCAGACTGCTTCAAGGCGAAGTGACCCAAACAATGACTTCCGTTTCTAGTATGCAATATCTATTAAGCAGTCTTTCCATCATCGGCATTTTCGGTTTGATAACAGGTATTGTTTTGCTGATATATGGATTAATCAAAAATTCTATCCGCAAACTCTCTCAACTCTGTCTTGCCGGAATATTACTTGTCCTGTTTATGAATGGCGGCTTGGCATTTGCTTCATGCAAAAGGTATGCAATGAGGGGCTTTGCAACAGAAAACTTTTTAAAAACGATTATTGATAATTCCCATGCCTGCGACGCCGTTCTAATAGTAGGTAATCCTTATGTAGATATGGAAGGTATCTCAACAGGTATTTCTACCTATTTGAAAAAATGGGACAGAAATAATCTTTTTATTTGCCCGATAACAAACAGCAGTCAAGAGGAACAGTTCATTCCGGTATTGAAAGATTTTTATCGCCAAAAAGATATAAATACCATTGAAAATAAGGACGAAATTAAAGTGATTGCTGTTTTCCCCGGTTCAGAAACTGTTTTTGAAAATACCAATCGCTGGTTTGACGTTAATTCGTTTCATAGATATGAGTTCACAGGAAATTATGTAGTATTTGTAAGAAATAATAATGAATGGAATAATTAAAAAAACAAGAAAACATTTAATAGCCATTGCCATATTCACAGGATTGGTAGCGGCTTATTTCGCCCCCGCAGTATTCAACGGCAAACACATTAGCCAATCCGACATGATCCATTCCGCAGGCATGGGCGCAAGTCAAGCGAAACAGTTTGAAGAAACAGCCCAGCCCGGGGAATTTAGTACCTGGTCTGACGCCATGTTTGGGGGAATGCCCTATAATTCAGGCTATGGAAACCCTGCGCCGAAGTTGCCACGCGTTGAATGGATAGGATGGCCTGTCCGGCAAATCGGCTATCTGGACGCCGGGATAGTGCTTTCCGGCCTGATTTGTTTTTATATCTTAATGTGTGTGATTGGAATAAATTGGTGGCTGGCAATTGCCGGTGCCATTGCGTTTGCCTTTGCATCCTACAATATAATTATTATCGAAGTCGGGCATATAACCAAAGCCTATGTCATTGCATATATGCCGCTTACGATAGCCGGAATGTATCTGCTCTTTAAGCGCAAGCGCCTCTTGGGAAGCATCCTTTTTCTGTTGGGCGTTGCTTTATCCGTCAGCAGTTTCCATATTCAAATAACCTATTATCTGAGTCTCCTCTGTCTATTTATGTATGCAGGGCACAT
>JAIRKG010000107.1 GCA_031260235.1 Dysgonamonadaceae bacterium
TTGCGGCGGCAGGAGGCGGCATCGCCGCAATGACAGGCGTTGGAATTGCAATGATGACAGTTGGGTCAGTCGTGCAGTCTTCTATGATGACCATACTTACCGCCGGGCATACGCCTCTATTCATCAATTTCGGTCCCTGTTCAATCAGTTTGGGTGTCGGGAGCGGCTTTCATTTCGGTTATCTAGGCGCGCCGGAGAACACGGTCTTCGACAATGTAATGTATTTTCTGGCAACCGTTGGGGTAGTTGTCGAGATAAATGCGATTGGCGACAGTTATGCGGCGGCGGCTCCTCGGGCTCCGAAGAAGGCAATGCCGGAACCACGGGACGTTCCGGTAGTGCCGGAGGAGGCAATGCCGGAACCACAGAACGTTCCGGTAGCGCCGGAACCACCGGCACCATTGAGAGGACAGGAGCCTTTAGGTTCGGAATTGAGGTATACGCCCGAACAAGTGGCGAGTGGGGAGCATCACCGGTACATGATGGAGAGGCAATTTCACCATCTGTTACCAGCAGAGAAGGCGACGGCGATAGCAGAATTGAATGCGAGGCAACAAGCGTATAGGACGTCGCTTGCGGAACAGGCGGTGCAGGGGAGAGAGACGATCTTTGGAGTGGACTACGAGCCCAATGGTTATTACGATATAACAGAGCTCCCAGCCGCGCAACTGCCGGCAGGGCTGGGATGGTCACTCCCTAAAAACCCCGAACAACTGATAGCCCATAACGGCTACGGCTATCAATTCCGGTCTATAGATATCCATCCAAACAAGCCCCCCGTTATAGCTGTACATCATACCGGCGCCAATTACCGCGCCGTGGGGAGTCATTTCTTAGAATGGGTAAGGCGACCCCGGTAATTCCTTAACCAGCCGGGTTATTTTTCCGGATTGCCGCGCCGCTTTGCGGCTCCGGGTGACGAGGCAGGGGGCAATGACGGGAGCGATTTTGCAATCCCACTGCGTCATTGCGAGCGAAGCGAAGCAATCCAGGAATTACAATGACGCAACGGGGGTTTTCTGGATTGCCGCGCCGCTTCGCGGCTCGCAATGACGGGGTGGGGCGTAGGATGGGGTGGGGCACAAGTATCAAAGACGAACAGTTCGCTACCTTTGAAATCAGAATTATCAGTTGAAATAAATAGAACAAAAACCCCCGCCGCGTTATTGCGCTTTCGCGTGTATGCAATAAATCACAACAAAATCAGTTTAATAAAGCATCTAAACCGATATAATTCATGAACCGATATCCCTTTTTTGCAATCCTTCTGTTTTTATCGCTGTCTTCCTGCGAAACGGCAAATCTGAGCGACGCCGTCGCCAAAGAAGAAAGAGGAGAATATTACGCCGCCGCCCGGACGTATCGTAGCGTATATGCCAAAACCTCCGCCCAAAAAACACATTTGCGGGGAAGTATTGCCTTTCACATGGCCGAATGTTACCGGAAAATTGAGAATACGCAAAAAGCCCTGTCGGGATACAATAATGCCATACGGTATGATTACGAAGACAGTTCCAAAGTCTTTTATTCTGCTTTAATGCTTCACAAATTAGGACGTTATGCCGACGCAAAAGAACAGTATGCCGCATTTCTCGACAGTTTCCCCAATCATCGCTTAGCCCGAAACGGTATAACCGGCTGCGATTCGGCGCTGAAATGGAAAGCAAATCCGACCCGGTATATCGTAAAGAAAATGGATAAAATCAGTTCCCGGTATGGAGAGTTTGCGCCTGTTCTTTCCGGCGATAAATACGACCGGCTTATATTCACTTCTTCACGCAAAGATGCGGTGGGAGATTCAAAAAGCGCTATTACCGGCATAAAAAACAACGACTTTTACGAAATCACCTTAGACGAAAAAGGACAATGGACAAAACCGAAACATATCGAAAACGCCATAAACACCGAATATGACGAAGGCGTTTGCTCGTTTTCGGCAAACGGAGCGACGATGTATTACACCTGTTGCCCCGAAGAAGACGGAACACCCAAAACAGCCGACGTTTACAAATCATCCCGTTCGGGCGCACAGTGGAACGCCGGCGAGCGCGTCGCCATTTTCAAAGACTCCACGTCGATGGCCGCACATCCCGCCGTCGGCGCCGACGGCTACCTGTATTTTGTTTCGGACGTAAAGGGCGGTTACGGCGGAAAAGATATTTGGCGGATTCCGATAGGGGAGATAGGGAGCGTCGCGCCAGAAAACCTGGGTCCCGACATTAACACTCCGGGTGACGAAATGTTTCCCTGTATGCGGGAAGATTCGATACTGTATTTCTCGTCCGACGGACATCCCGGAATGGGCGGATTAGACGTCTTCAAAGCCGTTGAGAGAAAAGGCGGCAAATGGAGAGTCGAAAACATGAAATCGCCAATCAACAGTATGTCCGACGATTTCGGAATCTGTTTTGAAGGAACCAAAGAAAAAGGATATTTCAGCAGCAACCGTAACGATGCGCAGAACGCCGACCATATCTATTCCTTTGAACTTCCGGATATTCACCCGAAAATCGAAGGCTGGGTACTGGACAGGGACGAAAACCTTATTGACGGCGCCGTCGTGCGCATGGTGGGAAAAGACGGAAGCGACCGGCGCATTGACGTTAGAAAAGATGGAACTTATACCGCAGACGTTGTATTGGGAATGGATTATGTCTTAATGGGCAGCGCTCCCGGATTTCTGAATCAAAAGCAATCACTGTCGGTTCCAAATGAAGAGAAAAACCAAACTTTCTATGTCGATTTTTATTTGGCGTCTATTTCAAAGCCTCTCTTGATAGAAAATATCTTCTACGATTTCGACAGGGCAACCCTGCGTCCCGAATCGGAAGACGCCCTGATACAACTTATTATCATGCTCGAAGACAATCCCAACATAACTGTCGAACTGTCGGCGCATACCGACCGGAAGGGTACGGACGAATACAACAATAACTTGTCGTTGCAGCGTGCGCAATCGGTAATTGACTATCTGATTGCGGGAGGTATTGAAAAGGAAAGGCTGACGCCTGCCGGTTATGGAAAGTCGGCGCCAAAAACCGTTACGAAAAATCTCGCAAAAGAATACGGTTTCCTTCTCGAAGGACAGGTATTGGACGCCGCTTTTATCGAAACGCTGGAGCCTGACCGGCAGGAAATTGCCGACCAAATCAACCGCAGGACGGAATTTAAAATTTTGCGAACGAATTATCGACTGTTTTAAGGAAAAATACTATATTTGCCACCCTGTGATTTTAATTCCGGTAACTTATGAACAACAACTATTGCATGATTATGAGCGGCGGTGTCGGTAGCCGTTTCTGGCCATTCAGCCGTGAAAACAGACCCAAACAATTTTTGGATTTCTTCGGAACAGGACGCTCCCTGCTCCAGCAAACTTTCGACCGTTTCGCACAAATCATCCCTGTGGAAAACATTTACATTGCGACTAACCGCAAATATGCCGACCTGGTGAAACAGCAACTGCCGGAAATATCCGACAGTCAAATGCTTCTCGAACCAACCCGCCGCAACACGGCGCCGAGCATCGCTTATGCCGCCTATCGGATACGGTCGATTAATCCCGATGCCGGCATTGTGGTTACTCCCGCCGACCACCTTATTTTACAGGAACAAAACTTTCTCAAAAACATACAAAAAGGGTTGAATTTCGTAAGCAAATTCCCTGCTTTGCTCACATTGGGCGTAAAACCCAACCGTCCCGAAACCGGTTATGGCTATATCCAAACCGAAGAAGGAGGAAACGATAATATCCAAAAAGTGAAGGCTTTCACCGAAAAACCCAATAGCGAACTGGCGAAAGTGTTTTACGAAAGCGGCGAGTTCTTTTGGAATTCAGGGATATTTATCTGGAATGTTCAAACAATATTGGATTCTTTCCATACGCACCTGCCAAGTATAACCACCCGTTTCGACCAGGGCGCGGACAAGTTCAACACAGCTGCCGAAGCCGCGTTTATCGACGAACAATATCCCATGTGCCGGAATATTTCAATCGACTACGGAATTATGGAAAAAGCCGATAACGTATATATGCTAATGGCAGATTTCGGCTGGTCGGATTTGGGAACATGGGGATCGCTTTATGATTTGTCGGAAAAAGATGCGCAATTGAATGCGACGTTAAAAAACAAGACGCTGTTCATTGAAAGCGCCAATAATCTAATTACTTTGCCTGAAAATAAATTAGCCGTAATCCAGGGTCTTGATGATTATATCGTCGCCGAATCGGACGATATTCTCCTGATTTGTAAAAAATCAGACGAGCAACGCATCAAACAGTTTGTTGCCGATGTGAATCTGGCGTTTGGAGATAAATTCCTTTAATTTACTGTGCAATTAACGACAGGTGATGAAAGCGCGTAATCTAAAAATTTCATGTACTCTTGCAAACCAATGGGAAGAATAATCGCAATCGACTACGGAAAAAAACGGACAGGCGTCGCTGTTTCAGACCCGATGAAACTGATTGCCGGAGGATTAACCACTTTGCCGAGCGCAGATGCAATTCCTTTTTTAAAGCAGTATGTAACTGAAAACAAAGTCGAGATGTGCGTGCTGGGTGAGCCGCGGCAAATGAATTACGATCATTCGGAAAACTGGAACAGGGTCATGCAATTCAAATCGGATTTGCAAAAAGCCATTCCCGGAATAGAAATCCGAATGGCTGACGAACGGTTTACATCTGTTTTGGCGCATCAAACAATGCGGGAAGGCGGGCTGAAAAAAAAAGACCGGCAAAACAAAGCAATGGTCGATGAATTAAGCGCCACCATTTTATTACAAACTTTTTTGGAAACAATTTGAAGTATTTACATCAAACAATATAAAATTTATAGTTATGATTTTACCGATATATTTATACGGACACCCTGTGTTGCGGAAAGTAACAAAAGACATTCCTCTCGACTATCCCAATTTGGAAACCCTGTTGGACAATATGTTCGATACATTAAACGAATCCAAAGGAATCGGTTTGGCAGCGCCACAAATCGGTTTGGAAGACCGGATTTTGGTTGTTGATTTAAGTGCAATAGCTGATAGAGACCCTGCTTTCAAAGATTTCAAGCGGGTTTTCATCAATGCGCACATCATTGAACGGGACGGCGCGGAGGAAATAATCGAAGAAGGATGCCTTTCCATCCCCGATATTCACGAAAAAGTGCCGCGCAAACATCGGATCAGAATTCAATACCTGGACGAACACCTGCAACCGCACGACGAAATCTTCGAAGCCTTCAAAGCCCGCGTCATACAGCATGAATACGACCATTTGGAAGGAATTATGTTTATCGACCACATTTTCGGAATTAGGAAACAGATGATACGTTCCAAATTAAATGACATAATACGCGGGGATGTTAAATGTTCATATCACGTTAAATCTAAACCCGACAGGGTTAAAAAATAAATATGCGCAGGTATATAAAATATTACGTTGTGTCTTTGTGCCTTTGCACCTTTGCGTTTACTGTTCCATCCGTAAACGCCCAAATCAATACAAACAGGGTACTTACCATCGGCAAAAACGCATTTTATTTTGAAGACTATATCCTTTCCATACAATATTTTAATCAGGTAATCAAATCAAAACCCTATCTCGCAGAACCCTACCTCTACCGCGCAATGGCAAAATTAAACCTCGACGATTACAAAGGCGCCGAAAACGATTTGACACTTTGCCTCGAAAGAAACCCGTTTTTGGTCTATGCCTATTTATACCGCGGTATTGCACGCCAATATACCGGCAATTTCGACAGCGCAATCAAAGACTACGACAAAGGACTTGAATTTCGCCCCGAAGACAGGGAAATGCTCCTGAACAAAGGAATTGCATACGTTCAGAATAAAAATTACGACGCCGCGCTGGAAACGTTGAATCTGTTAATCAAATACCAGCCGAAATTTGTACCTGCTTATTTGACCATAGGCTCCGTTTACTCCGAAAAAGGCGATACCGTCAAGGCAATAAACGAGTTCGACAAATCGGTCGAACTCGACAAATACTTTGCGCCGTCCTACGGTCAGCGAGCCATGCTCCTCTACCAGACCGGAAAATACAAAGAATCCGCCGACGATCTTTCGGAAGCAATCCGGTTAGAACCCAAGCAAGTCGGATATTATATCAATCGCGGCCTGGTGCGCTATTACCTGAATGATTTGCGCGGCGCGATGGCAGATTACGACGCAGTGATGATTCTGGACGCCAACAACACAATCGCCCGTTTCAACCGCGGATTGTTGAAAGCCCAAGTCGGCGATGTTTACAATGCAATCGAAGATTTCAACATAGTTATCAAAAACGAACCCGACAATTTTATGGCTATTTACAATCGCGCAATCCTCAATAATGAAGCGAAAAACTACCACGACGCCATTGCCGATTTAGATCTCGTGCTGGGAGAATATCCATATTTCGTTCCCGGATATTATTTCCGCTCGGAAAACAAACGTGCCCTGAACGACACGAAAAATGCCGACGCTGATTACTGGTATGCCTACGATTTGGAACAAAAACTGATGAAAGAAAAAGAACGCGGTAAAATCATCACCGGAAAAGCCATTCTTGATGCATCCGAAGACGCAACCACAGACGATAACACAGAAAAAAAGACCCGCGAAAAATCGGATAAAGACATCGAAAAATTCAACCGCTTAGTCGTTTACGATAGGGAAGACGAAATCAAATCATCCTATAAAAATGAAATACGCGGACGGGTGCAAGACCGGCAAGTCAAAGTAGACCTGCAAGCCCAGTTTGTGCTCACCTATTACGAAAAAACGGAAGATATAGACAGGACAGCCGCCCGGTACGACAAAACGATTTCGGATTATAATGCCCGAACAGCATTGAAAATGCACCTGAGAGCAACCAACGAAGAAGCGGCTTTAACCGACCTGCAAGCTGAACACCACTTCAAATCAATCGACGATTATTCCCTGACAATCGACAGGAACCCAAACGACGCCGACGCTTATTTCGGACGCGCCATTGACTTTATGGTACTGCAGGATTTATCGGAAGCAATTGACGACTACAGCAAAGTCATCGCCTTAAACCCTGATTTCATTTTGGCACGGTTCAACAGGGCAGTCGTCCGTTACAAACAAATGGAAATCGAAAATATCAGCGACAACCTGAACGCAAACGATTTGTCGTTAAACCTGACATTGACGCCGGCCAATCCGAAATTCACGAACAATTTTTCCAAACCCCAAAGCGGCAATCACCCGCAATCGACCGAACTTGCCAACAAACGCGCATATAATTACGAACAAATCATGCAGGATTATGCGGCAATCATCAAATTAAATCCCGATTTCGTGTATGCCTATTTCAACCGTGGAAATCTTCATTGCTTTCGGAAAGATTACAAAGTTGCCATTGCCGACTACAACGAAGCCGTCGAGCGAAACCCCGAATTTGCGGAAGCCTACTACAACCGGGGACTAACCCGGCTCTACCTCGGCGAAACAAGCAAAGGAATTGCCGACTTGAGCCACGCCGGCGAACTTGGAATTGCCGATGCTTACAGTATTATTAAAAAAATGACGGCGAATTAAATTTCTTCTTAATTTTTATATCTTGTTATAAAATAAAAAGTAGTATATTTGCAAAGAATTTTAAACATATTATTATTTATCGCCATGGAAAAGAAAATTTTTGAACTCACGACCGGTCAATTGAAAGAAATTGCCACAACACTTCAAACAAGAATCAGTGAAGGACTCCGGGAAAACGGAAAAGAAATGCGTTGCCTTCCTACTTACATCGTTCCGAAAACCGAAATGTCGAAAGAAAAAGTGCTTGTCCTCGACCTGGGCGGAACCAATTTCAGGGCTACCGTAGTGGACTTTACGGGCAAAACGCCTATCATTCATGCCGGAATCAGGAAAAACCTGGAATATGTCATGAAAGCGCCCGAAGGCAAAACCGAAGAAGACCTTTATGCTGAAATCGCTAACTTGATTTCGCCGCTCAATCTGGACGGCGTAACATCAATCGGTTACTGCTTCTCCTATCCTTGCGAATCGACGCTCGACGGCGACGCAATCATGCTTTACTGGACAAAAGGCGTTACCATCAAAGGAATGGAAAATGTGCTTGTCGGAAAATCCCTGATGGAGTACCTGAATGAACACGTCCAATCGGCAAATTTCACAAAAATTAAAGTGATTAACGACACGGTGGCCAGCCTATTTGCAGGGTTGACCGACAACACTTCGCAAGCCCATATCGGCTTGATTGTAGGTACGGGAACCAACATGGCCCCACTCTTCCCTGTTGGAAAAATAGCCAAATTAAATCCTGACTACAAACAAACAGGATTGATTCCAATCAATCTTGAATCGGGGAATTTTCACCCACCTTTCCTGACTGTGGTGGACAATAAAATAGATAAATATTCCGATACACCCGGTGCGCAACGATTCGAAAAAGCTATTTCCGGCATGTACCTTGGACGGCTTTTGGAATTTACATTTTCCTGCGAAGAATTGGAAGCTAATTTCGATGCTGAAAAATTAACACGAATCATGAGCTATCCCGATATGTACAAAGAAAAATACGTACAAGCCGCTTTTGAAGTATACAAACGGTCGGCAAAATTAGTTGCCGCATCCCTGACCGGCCTGATTCTGACACTGATCGCTTCCTATGAAACCCCGATCACCGACATTCGTTTAACGGCAGAAGGTAGCCTTTTCTGGAGTGAAGATCAGAGAGGGCGGAAAAATGTCAAATTTGAAAGTTACAAAGACCTGGTCTTGAAACAGCTGAACCTGCTTTTGAACGAATTTGGTTACAACAATATTATCGTCCATGTGGAAAAAATGGCAAATGCTAATTTGATTGGGTCGGCGATTGCGGCGTTGTCATAAAACGTTTAATCATTTTCCACTTCCACTTACTATTCCTAATAAACGGTCATTGAAAAGCTAAAACTTTTCAATGACCGTTTGTTCTGTCAAAAAACATTCTAATACGAATTTATTGATTTAGTTTTAAAATAAACTTGTATTTTTGTATATTCTTAATTGCAATATGTATAAAACACATGAAGAAAATTATTAGATATGCATGGGTGGTTTTTATCTCCGGCATATTGTCACTCGGATTAATTATACTCCTGATTACTAATGGAAAAATCGGCTATATGCCTCCGATAGAAGATATTGAAAATCCGATTGATAAATATGCTTCGCAGATACTTTCTGCGGACGGCGTTCAATTGGGAACCTATTCGGTGGAAAAGGAAAATCGGATCTATATCAATTATAACGACCTTTCTCCAAATATAGTCAATGCTTTGATTGCTACGGAAGATATCCGTTTTTACAAACATTCGGGCATTGATTTTTATAGTTTGTCGCGGGCAATTATCAAGAGGATTATTTTTTTTCAGAATGCGGGCGGTGCAAGTACAATTTCGCAGCAATTAGCCAAACAACTTTATTCGGCTCATGCCAACAGTACGTTCGAACGTTTGTTTCAAAAGCCTGTAGAATGGGTAATTGCCGTTCAATTAGAAAGATATTATACCAAGGAAGAGATTATCAATATGTACTTTAATAAATTTGATTTTCTGCACAATGCCGTTGGTATTCAATCCGCCTGTTGGGTTTATTTCGGTAAAAAACCCAATGATGTTTCCATTGAAGAGGCTGCGACGTTAGTTGGTATGTGTAAAAATCCTTCCTATTACAATCCCGTCAGTAAAGCTCAACGCACGGTAGGGCGGAGAAATGTCGTTCTTTCCCTGATGGCGAAACATGGCTACATAACCGAAGCGCAGGGCGATTCTTTGCAAAAAACACCCATGATTATAAGGTATAACCGCGTAGATCATAAAGATGGCCCTGCGCCTTATTTCAGGGAATATTTACGTTTAATGATGACGGCTTCCAAACCAGAAAGAAAAAATTATTCCGCATGGCAAAAAGAAAAATATAGAGAAGATTCCCTTGCATGGGAAACAAATCCTTTATATGGTTGGTGTAACAAAAGAAAAAAAGCCGATGGTTCTCGTTATAATCTCTATACCGATGGATTAAAGATATATACAACTTTGAATTCTCGTATGCAAAACTATGCGGAAGAGGCAGTTGTAAATCATTTTTCGGGAGGATTGCAAGATAATTTTTTCAAAGAAAAGGCAAAAAGCAAAAATGCGCCTTTTTCCAGCAATCTATCGGAAAGTGAAATTAATAAAATATTGGATAGTGCTATAAAACAGACAGAGAGATATTATCATTTAAAGAAAAACGGTAAATCCGAATCCGAAATAAAAAAGATTTTTAATACACCGGTAGAAATGACTGTTTTTTCATGGACGGGGGTTAAAGATACCATTATGACTCCTTTGGATTCCATTAAATATATGAAATCTTTCCTGCGAACCGGTTTTTTGGTTATGGAACCTCGCACTGGCGCTGTAAAAGTGTATGTCGGCGGAACTAATTACCATTATTTCCAATATGATATGGTCAATTCTGGGAAACGGCAAATCGGATCGACGGTAAAACCGTTTCTATATTCGCTGGCGATGGAAAGCGGAATAACGCCTTGCGATGAAGTAATGCACGTTGAACAAGTGTTGGCAGACGAACTCGGAAGGCCATATATTCCTCAAAATACAGTGCGGGAGCATATTGGAGAAATGGTAAGCGTCCAGTGGGGTTTGCAAAAGTCGGATAATTGGGTTACCGCCTTTTTAATGAAGCAATTAAATCCTTATGCTTTGGTGCGTTTGTTACACTCTTACGGGTTAAAAAGTCATATTGATCCGGTTGTTTCGCTTTGTTTGGGTTCATGCGGTGCTTCTGTCAGTGAAATGGTTTCGGGATATTCGGCTTTTGCCAATCATGGCATTCGGGTTGAACCACTTTATGTGACGCGAATAGAAAACAGCTATGGAAATGTTTTAGAGACCTTTACACCCCAAACCCGCGAGGTAATTACAGCCGATGCTGCCGGTAAAATGTTGTATATGCTCAAAAGCGTAATCGACGGCGGGACGGGGATGCGCGTCCGCAGGCTGGGATTTACCGGCGAGATGGGTGGAAAAACCGGAACTACACAGGAACATTCCGATGGGTGGTTTATGGGCTTCACGCCGTCTTTGGTCGGTGGAGTTTGGGTCGGCGGCGAGGAACGGTCCATTCGTTTTAATCGTATTGCAGACGGTCAGGGAGCGACTATGGCGTTGCCGATCTTGGCCGAATTTCTCAAAAAAGTCTATAATGATCCGTTTTTAGGATATTCTACGGCGGAGCAATTTGAATATCCCGAAAGTTATTTTGATCCATGCCGTTCGTCCATTACATTTGAGTTTGAAGGTGAAGTAATCAATGGTCAAGACGGTCAGGCATTGGGTAATTCGCAGGACGATTCTCGTTCTTTTGGAAAATTAGATGATCTTTTTCATTAAATTTTTGTGAAATATTTGGATAATAAAATTAAAGGGCTTAAATTTGTACTTGCAAAAGCGAAAATAGCTCAGTTGGTAGAGCATAACCTTGCCAAGGTTAGGGTCGCGGGTTCGAGTCCCGTTTTTCGCTCGTTTCCATTCAAATTTTATTATATGAAACAAAAAAGGCGTCTCGCGACGCCTTTTTTGTTTCATAGCCAATCTATAAGCCGGATTCTGTATTCCGAAAAACCGGAACGTCTGTCATTTATCTGGATTTAACGTCGCCGTTAAATTCAAGCAGTCCACCCCCCGACATCGGACGAGTAGTCCTACAATGCGCCGGTGTACATGACCTTGCAACCCTTAAGTTGTACGGCTTCCTGCATTGCTACAGGAACCGGTAAGCTCTTACCTTACCTTCTCACCCTTACCGAATTATCCGTGACAGGACAGTCCGGCGGTTATTTTCTTCTACTTAACTCTGCTCTCACGAACAGCTATCCGTTAGATAGTAAGGCACTCTGTGTTGTCCGGACTTTCCTCTCTTTATTGCTAAAAAGCGACAGACCGACTGACTACGGTACAAAAGTAAATAAAATATTGGGATTATTGAAATTCACAAATGTATATACAAGATAAATTCAGAGTAATTGGATTTTACAAAATTCACAAATGGATTAGCAGATAATTGTAAATCACATTTGTAAAAATAGAGTAAGATGTGATTAAAATGGAATTGAATGTACATTTGGATTAACAATAGAAAATACAGAAAAACAACCACATAAAAATATTAACTAATAATGTAAAACCCAGCATTTTATATGATTATTTAAAATATAAATTGTAAATATTGTGTCGTATTTGTGAATTACAAGTGTATACATGCCGATGTTATGCGATTTAATTGATATTGTTAAGTGGTAATCAGGAATTTACGCATAAATATTAAAGTTTTATTTAAGTGTCTTTTTCTGTGATTTTCAAAAGTGAATTACATTTGTCGAAAACAATAATTCACGCTTGTAGTCCATGATTTTACGTGTGTGAATTTGCAAGTGTGAATATTTCCGTGTACATTTGTAGTGTCTAAATTTACAAAAGTCATACAAATAAATAAATTTAATTATGGAAGAAAATGATTCTATTATCAATCCTGCAAGAATCCGGAAAATAA
>JAIRKG010000101.1 GCA_031260235.1 Dysgonamonadaceae bacterium
AAATCGGAACAGACGCAGGCCTTATTTGGAAAGTGCTTGACGAACAAGGCTCTAAAGGTATTAAAGACGTGAAGAAGTTGACCAAACTGACCGAAAAAGAGATTTACGCAGCCATAGGGTGGTTAGCGCGTGAAGAAAAATTGGTCTTTGGGAAGACAGAAGATGACACTACACTCTCCCTGTCGTAAAACGAGCAAAAAAGTACATAGGATAAAGTAAAGGCTGTCCACAATTTGTCGGATAGCCTTTTTTTTGAGCGCACTTGCAAAACCTTCTCTATCTGCCGTCAACCACGCGAATGAATATTAACCGTTTTATAAATCCAACAAAAAAAGCACAATTACCTTCATAATTGTGCTTTTACCGCTTATATTTACCTGCTTTCGGTATATCGTGAATACCACTTTGCTGTTTCTTTTGCAATTTGTTTGGCACTGCCGTTTACGCTGACTTTAAAATTTTTTCTACCTGCAAGTTGGCTTCCGTCTTTTCCATTGAGAGGGCTGTATGGTCCTGCCGGCAAATCCTGAAGTGTAACATTATTGCAGACCACACCAACGATTGCATGATCGGTAACAGCAGTTTGAATTGCAGATGCAACCATTCCGATTAAAGCGGCATATCCGCTTTGTCCGTAATTCGTATTTGCATTGACGGTTATATTGCCTGTACGCCGGTAAAGTGTTTCATTTGTATGCACCGATTTGATAATGTATTCAACTTCAACAGTGATAGTGGCAAGAACAGATGCCTTTTCCCATTTGTTGATCACAGTAAACAATGCCAAATCGGCACCGAACACTTCACCGAATTTGGTAAGAGGTGCATTAAAAAACAGTTCTGCGTCATACGCACTTTCCTTTTTCAAAATTTCCATCGACAGAAACGGCGGAATGACATAATAGCCCGCATTACTCAACGGTATATTCAACGTTGTATGAAAAAACTCCTTAGCCTCCACGTTAGTCGTTTTGTTGATGGGAGGCATAATCAGAATTGCAACAGGTTTTTCGTCATAAAAGCCTTTATATGCTTCCGATTTGGG
Organism: Dysgonamonadaceae bacterium; assembly: GCA_031260235.1. GTDB lineage: Bacteria > Bacteroidota > Bacteroidia > Bacteroidales > Azobacteroidaceae > Azobacteroides. Next base: position 1,046 of record JAIRKG010000101.1, read on the forward strand.
TGATAATTTTGCTGTGGAACATCCCGATAACAGGACAATTCCAATAAATCCCGACAAAAATAATATCTTTTTCATTTTTCAAACAGTTGTAAAATTCGGTCAATAAATATTTTAGATTCCGGATATAGCGATATTTCTTTCTCTAACATCGCCTTACCTTCTTCTATCCTTTCCGACAGCAAGAGAACAAATCCATAGTCGGCATAAACGCCGGGAGGAACTGCGTTGCGCGTTCCTGTTTGTTCCTCAATGAGCTTCCGATAAGTTTTTATCAGTTGTTCCAATGATTTTTCATCGCTGTTTTTGAGGTATTTATAACTCGTATCATCATAATTACTCCATGAATACAGGTTTTTGGGAGCGCAAGATGTTAAATATAAAACAGCGGACAATCCGATAAATAAAAATTTCCGTTTCATTGCAATATTATTTTTTTAGTTTCCTGTGCAGATACAAAAATCTGTTTTCTGTAAATAGTTATCCCGCTGTATGAAACAGTTACCATGTGAGTTCCGGTAGATATGGCATACACTTCACCTTTAAACCTGTCGCCTTTCGGAGTAATAGAATTTCCATCGCTTTCGTTGTGAACTTTAGCCTTGAATGTGGTTTTGCCGTCAATATCAACGTCAACGCCGCCCCGATAATTGGAGGCTGTTCCTGCAAATTCAAGAAATGACTCATTTTCCAGTCCCCTTGAAGTGGACAGCGAGCCTTCGCCGACTTTACAACTCGTTAATACGAATAAAACAGTTGCCAATAAGCATATTAACTTTTTCATTTTTTAATCTCCTCTATAAAATAATTAGACAAATTTTTGCCGTCAATATTCCCTTCGACAATAGAAACTATTGAATATTCGTTTTGCGGATTATCGCCTGCGCTTAAATCAATTCTGATTGTTCCCACCGTTTTTCCGGGCAGTTCCACCATCATTCCTGTTTGCGGATTTTTCACAGACTTACCTTTTTCAACCACTCTGTAGGTATCGCCCGTTTTTATTCCCTGACTTTTGCCGCCTGCGATAATCACCGCATCAGAGTCATACGAAAGGAAATAAGATTTCCAAGGTCTGTCCATACAGTTATTGACTATATTTTCCACTAATTTTGAAATAGCGGCTGAAATAGCTTTGTCGCTCAAGGTGGCGTCGTAATCGGTCGTTTTTCCTAATCCAAACGAAGTTTTATTGGTAGTTTCCGCCTCGCCTTTTGCTTCTTCCGAATAAATGATCTGTCCTGTTGAAACATCGACCAAACGAATACTTACTCCCGCTTGCACAATTTGGGTTTTGCTACGCGAAAACACAGTTGCATCACCTTCGTTTTTCCTCCCAAACTCAGTAACCGATCCGATAATCAGGTAATCAGCGCCGACTTTTTGATAACCTTCATTCCCTGCAATTTGCAATTCTTCCACAATTTTATCCATATCTGCCCGTTCCAGCAAGATAAACTTGTTTGTCGAAGCAAGTTTGGTTGAAAGAATATCAACCGCCTGTTTACCGATCGGATCATTTCCTTTATTGTAAAAAACACCCTTCGCATAGGCCGTTTCGTTTGAGAACCGGGCAATGGCTACTTTGCGCTTTAATCCTTGATAATCCTGTTTTACTTCCCTGATTTGAGGTTCAACGCTTACCACATTTTGGTGTGCCGTACATCCGGTCAAGGCAAATAAAGTGATTAGCAATCCTAAAAACAGATTTAAATAAATTTTCCCACTCTTATAGATTTTCGGACTCGCTTCGTTTTTTTGAATGGTCCCCGTCTCCATTGCACGAACAGCGTGCGGTTGCGTTTGATTTGAAATTTTTTGTATCATTTTGCTCCACTTGACCATGATGTGGGCAGGGCTGAAATTATGAATTCAATAATTTTATCTTTTTTCTTAATCACCAACTCGCTTTCCTAACCCCTGGTATCAATCCTTGCGAAGCCATCTCCCGCAACTGAATTCGGGAAATGCCGAACAGGCGGACATATCCTTTCGATCGACCTGTTATTTTGCAACAATTGTGCAAACGAACAGGAGACGCATTTTTTGGTAATGCTTGTAATGCTTCATAGTTCCCTTCTTTTTTCAATTGCGCTCTTTTTGCGGCATATTTGGTAACTAATTTTGCACGTTTTACCTCGCGGGCTTTCATTGATTCTTTTGCCATATCTTATTCTTTTTTAGCGTTTTTAAACGGTAATCCAAATTCTTTCAACAGAGCATAACCTTCTTCGTCTGTTCGAGCCGAAGTTACAAATGTAATATTCATCCCCAATATTTTCACGATATTGTCGATATTCACTTCGGGGAAAATAATTTGCTCTTGAATACCAAGTGTATAGTTTCCTCTACCGTCCAACTTGCTTTCAATACCTTTGAAGTCGCGAATACGCGGCAAAGCCACTCGCACCAGACGTTCGAGAAACTCGTACATTTGTTCACGGCGAAGCGTTACCATTGCCCCAATAGGCATTTTTCTGCGAAGTTTGAAGTTGGAAATGTCTTTCTTTGAAACCGTGGCAACGGCTTTTTGACCCGTAATCGCCGTCAGTTCCTGAACTGCCGTATCAACTATTTTCTTGTCGGCGACCGCTATTCCAAGCCCCTGGTTGATTACAATCTTTTTCAATACCGGAACTTGCATTACGGAAGTGTAATTAAATTCTTTCATCAATGCAGGAACTATTTTTTCCTGATATTCTTTTTTGAGATTTGCCATATTGTTCATTTCATTTCCTCCCCTGATTTTTTAGAATAACGTATCAATACTCCTTTGCCATTCAATTTGCGTCCGACACGTGTCGGTTTTCCGCTTTTCGGATCCAACACATTCAAATTTGAAATATGAACCGGCACCTCCCTTTTCTGAAATCCCCCCTGAGGATTCTTTGCATTTGGTTTTGTAGATTTCGAAATCATATTGACACCCTCAACAAGAGCGCGTTGTTTTTCGATGAACACTTTCAAGACACGGCCTATTTTGCCTTTGTCTTCGCCGGTATTAACGTACACCGTATCTCCTTTTTTAATATGTAACTTCATGCTTTTTGAATTACGAATTATGCTCACGATATAATTCTTAATTATTAATTTCTATAAAACTTCAGGCGCCAAAGACACAATTTTCATATTCACGGCGCGAAGTTCGCGAGCAACGGGTCCAAAAATACGGCTGCCGCGGATTTCACTTGTATTGTTCAACAACACGCAAGCATTGTCGTCAAAGCGGATGTAAGAGCCATCTGCGCGACGGATTTCTTTTTTCGTGCGTACAATAATCGCTTTAGACACTACACCTTTTTTAATATCACTCGAAGGGATTACATTTTTGACGGCTACGACAATTACATCTCCAACGGAAGCGTAACGTCTTTTTGTTCCGCCCAATACACGGATACAAAGCACTTCTCTTGCTCCGGAGTTATCGGCTACTGCAAGCCTTGATTCTTGTTGTATCATAATTATTTAGCTTTTTCTATGATTTCCACTAAACGCCATCTCTTAGTCTTGCTCAAAGGACGAGTTTCCATGATTTTTACGGTATCGCCGATATTACATTCATTTTTTTCGTCGTGTGCATGGAATTTTTTCGTTTTATTCACGAATTTTCCGTAGATAGGGTGTTTTTCTTTCCATTTCACGGCAACAGTAATGGACTTGTCCATTTTATTACTGAAAACTACACCGATTCTTTCTTTTCTTAAATTTCTAATTTCCTCCATATCAGTTGCTTTTTTGCTTACTGTTAATTTCCCTTTGGCGCAACTCGGTTTTCATACGTGCAATCTCTCTGCGTAAATGAGTGATGATTGCTGGACTGTCCAAGGCTGAAACACGGTGGTTGATTTTCTTCTGTTCATAATCTTTCGTTTCAACCGCTAACCTTTCCTTTAATTCGCAAGTAGTTAAATCTCTGATTTCTGCAATTTTCATAGGACTCACACATTTTCGTTATTAAAATCATAATCATGTCTTACGACAAATTTCGTAGTAACAGGAAGCTTCTGAGCTGCAAGCCTCAAAGCCTCTTTTGCCACTTCAAACGTAACGCCTTCTACTTCAAAGATTATACGCCCCGGAGTTACCGGAGCGACAAACCCTTCGGGGGCTCCTTTGCCTTTACCCATTCGCACTTCGGCAGGCTTTTTGGTAATAGGTTTATCGGGGAAAATCCTCACCCACACCTGACCTTGACGCTGCATGTAACGGGTTACGGCAATACGGGCAGCTTCTATCTGACGTCCCGTGATCCACTTCGATTGCAACGTTTTTATACCAAACGAACCGAATGCCAACTGGTTACCTCTTTGGGCATTGCCTTTCATACGGCCTTTCTGCGACCTTCTGAACTTTGTTTTTTTCGGTTGTAACATCTTTATTATCTATTAAAAATTATTTTATATTTATATTCTCAATCTGTTTTAAATTCTTAATAATCTTATTCAAATTCAAAGAACGTACAATAAATGTCGTTAGGTAAATAATTAAATAATAAAGTCTTAAATTTTAACATTTGTGAATATACTGAAATTGATAAGTATTCCGCTTTCTGGTGCAAATATCAGCAAAAAAAATAGAACAATTGCCACTAGTATTAAACCGACGGCTTGCGAATTTTCCTCTCGCCTTTTCTTCTATCTCTGTCTCGATTGTTGTCTCTATACTCTCTTCTGTCACCACGTCCGCCTCCTCTGTCATCGCGACCAGTTTCTTTTAAAGCGGCAAATTGCGGAGCAAGATCACGTTTGCCGTAAACTTCTCCCCTGCAAATCCAGACTTTGATTCCCAGCAAACCGACTTTCGTAATGGCTTCGCCCAAAGCGTAGTCAATATCTGCCCGTAACGTGTGCAATGGCGTTCGTCCTTCCTTATACATTTCCGAACGCGCCATTTCGGCTCCGTTCAAACGTCCTGAAATTTGTATTTTGATACCTTCGGCGCCCATACGCATCGTTGATGCAATAGCCGTTTTGATAGCGCGGCGATATGCCATTTTACCTTCCAACTGGCGGGCAATATTATTAGCCACAATCACGGCATCCAATTCAGGCCTCTTAACTTCAAAGATATTGATTTGAATTTCCTTATCTGTAACTTTTTTCAATTCTTCTTTCAGTTTATCAACTTCCCGACCGCCTGGGCCAATAATGATTCCCGGACGAGCTGTACAAACGGTAATAGTCACCATTTTCAATGTACGTTCAATAACAATACGGGATACACTTGCTTTGGCAAGACGGACATTCAAATATTTGCGGATTTTGCTGTCTTCATACAAAGTATCGCCATACTTATTACCTCCGTACCAATTAGAATCCCATCCGCGGATAATTCCTAAACGATTACTTATCGGATTTACTTTTTGTCCCATTGAGCAATTAATTTTGTTTATCTGTTATTGAATCTACAAACACAGTCACGTGGTTTGAACGTTTACGAATATGATGTCCTCTGCCTTGAGGCGCCGGACGCATTCTTTTCAACATTGACGCCGAATCCACGTTGATTGATGTTACATACAATTCGCCGGTTTCTGCATGACGCTCGTTTTTTTCTTCCCAGTTGGCAATAGCCGAATGAAGCAATTTCCTTACTCTTAAAGCAGCTTCTTTATTCGAATATTTTAGAACGCCAAGCGCCCGAAAGGCTTCCATTCCACGGATCATATCTGCTACGAGACGCATTTTACGCGGGGAAGTCGGAACATTATGCAATTTCGCAAAATACAAGCTTTTATTTGCTTCTTTCCTCTGTTCTGCTGTTATTCTTTTTCTTGTACCCATATCTTTTTATTTTTTCTTGTTTCCTGCATGTCCGCGGAATTGGCGCGTAGGAGAAAATTCGCCCAACTTGTGCCCAACCATATTTTCCGTGATATACACAGGAATGAATTTATTACCATTATGAACCGCAACGGTGTGACCGACAAAGTCGGGAGAAATCATTGAAGCTCTTGCCCAAGTTTTTATAACGGATTTCTTACGTGTTTCATTCATCGCCAGAATTTTCTTTTCCAACTTGAGATTAATATAAGGACCTTTTTTTAATGAACGACTCATACTTTTGTATATGCTTATTTAATCAAATTATTTTTTCCTTTTTTCAATGATATACTGTGAAGACTGCTTCTTCGGCGCTCTTGTCTTCAAGCCTTTTGCATACAATCCTTTGCGAGATCTCGGATGTCCTCCCGAAGCGCGACCTTCACCTCCACCCATAGGGTGATCTACCGGATTCATCACAACGCCGCGTACACGTGGACGACGTCCAAACCAACGGCTTCTTCCTGCTTTTCCTGATTTTTCCAAAGCATGATCCGAATTGCCTACGCTACCGATAGTAGCCTTACAAGCCACAAGTACCTTACGTGTTTCCCCCGAAGGCATTTTAATGATAGCATAACTGCCTTCGCGCGACACTATTTGAGCGAACGCCCCAGCCGATCGAACCATTTTAGCTCCCTGCCCTGGGCGTAATTCGATGTTGTGAACTAACGTACCCATTGGGATTTTAGCCAACGGAAGCGCATTCCCGATTTCAGGCGATGCTTCATTTCCAGACATCACTGTTTGGTTGATTTCCAAGCCGTTGGGCGCAATGATATACGCTTTTTCCCCATCGGCATAAAACAACAAGGCGATACGTGCCGACCGGTTAGGATCGTACTCTATCGTCTTGACTGTTGCAGGAACACCATCTTTATTCCTCTTGAAATCAATAAAACGGAATTTGCGTTTGTGACCACCGCCGATTTGACGCATCGTCCTGTGTCCTTCGCTGTTACGGCCACCCGATTTTCGTTTGCCGAAAACAAGGGATTTCTCCGGTACAGTAGCAGTGATTTCACTAAATGTACCGATAATCTTGTTTCTTTGCCCCGGTGTTGTTGGCTTTAATTTTTTAATTCCCATTTGTTTTTTTATTTAGTTACAAGTTGTAAGCCGTGTTGTTCATGACTTGTAACACGTAATTTTGTAATTATCAAACATTTCCAAAAAAATCAATTTTCTCCCCCTCTTTCAATGTTACAATTGCCTTTTTAAAAGCAGATTCTTTTCCGCTAATCACTCCTGATTTGGTGTATCTTGACTTGCGTTTGCCGTCGTAATTCATTGTATTGATTTTTACAACATTAACTCCGTAAAGCAATTCAATAGCCGCTTTTACCTGTGATTTATTCGCTTTGGGAGTTACACGGAAACCAACCCGATTTTCTTTCTTGTTGGTGATACTTGTTTGTTTTTCCGTTACGATAGGTTTAATTATTATTCCCATGATTTGTTCCTCTTTTATTAAAAGTTATTCATTGCATTTATCGAACTCTCCAGAATAACCAGATGCGCGGCGTCCAGCACTTTGTAAGTATTGAGGCCGGAAACAGTTGTTACGCTTGTCTTTTGCAGGTTGCGGGCAGACAGGTAAATATTCGCATTATTCTCCGGAAGTACAAACAACAGTTTTTTACCGTCTAATTTCAAATATTTGGTTAATGCCAAAAAGCCTTTGGTCTTCGGCGCTTCAAAAGTAAAATCCTCAACCACCGTGATAGCGTCTTCTTTTACCTTATAAGACAAAGCCGATTTGCGGGCTAAAGCCTTTTCTTTTTTATTGATTTTGAAACTGTAATCTCTTGGTTTAGGTCCGAATATGCGGCCTCCGCCTACCATAACCGGCGAATTAATATCCCCGTGGCGAGCGCCTCCGCCGCCTTTTTGCCGTCCGAGTTTGCGGGTACTTCCCGAAATTTCGCTTCTTTCTTTCGATTTCGCTGTTCCTTGACGTTTGTTTGCCATGTGTTGTTTCACATCCAGATAAATAACATGATCGTTCGGTTCAATGCCGAATACGCCGTTTTCCAGAGTTATCTTTTTTCCGGTATCCTGTCCTTCAATATTATATACGCTTATTTCCATTATTTTTGAACTATTACGATTGAACCTTTTGCTCCCGGAACAGAACCTTTTAAAAGAATCAGGTTATGATCGGGCAATAATTTAACAACTTCAAGGTTTTGGACAGTAACACGTTGATTGCCCATGTGACCAGCCATGCGCGTACCCTTGAACACTTTCGCAGGGTATGAACAGGCACCGATAGAACCCGGGTGGCGTTGCCGGTCGCTCTGACCAAGCGTCATTTGCCCTACCCCTTTGAAACCGTGGCGTTTTACAACTCCCTGGTATCCTTTCCCTTTCGATGTTCCGATAACGTCTACATACACTTCACCGTCGAAAAAATCAACTGTGATTACATCTCCGGGTTTGCATTCCCCTTGTCCTTTGAACTCAACCAAGTGTCTCTTGGAAGTTACGCCGGCTTTTTTGAAGTGTCCCGATTCGGGTTTTGTGGTATGTTTTTCTTTTTTATCCTCAAAACCTAATTGAACGGCTTCATAACCGTCTATTTCAACGGTCTTTACTTGGGTAACTACACAAGGACCAGCTTCAATAACAGTGCATGGAAGATTTTTTCCATCAGCGCTGAAAACGGACGTCATTCCGATTTTTTTTCCAATTAATCCTGGCATTTCAATTATTTTTTTATTTTTATCTGACAAGTTTTTAAGTTTAACGAGTAAACGAAAACCTCTGCTAACTCATCAACTCGTTTATTACTATACTTTTATTTCGACTTCCACCCCACTCGGCAATTCCAATTTCATCAAAGCATCAACAGTTTTTGAGGTAGAGCTGTAAATGTCGATTAAGCGTTTATATGAAGACAATTCAAACTGTTCGCGTGATTTTTTATTTACGAAAGTTGCGCGGTTCACAGTAAAAATGCGCTTGTGAGTGGGTAACGGAATCGGACCGCTTATCACGGCGCCGGTTGATCTTACCGTTTTTACGATTTTCTCGGCTGATTTGTCAAGCAGACTGTAATCGTAAGACTTCATTTTAATTCTAATTTTTTGGCTCATTTGTTTAATTTATTTAATAATTCTTTTATTTTTCGGAAAAGAGCCATTCCCTTTCCGAAATTTTTGATTTTTGTCTGTATTTTCGTGAAAAACCTGTGAAAACGGCTGCAAATTTACAATTGTTTTTTGAAAAAACAATAACTTACTCAAAAATAAATTTAATTTTTCGGAAAAGTATTTCAAAATCTGAGTTCGCCATAAGAAAAATATGAAAAAATTTAGTAAGGATGTATCTTTGCAGAAAAAAAATTATAAAAGGAAGTTACATTTATGCGGATTGTAAGCGGAAAATACAAAAGTCGACGTTTTGATGTGCCAAAGAATTTCAAGGCGCGTCCCACTACGGATTTTGCCAAAGAAAACATTTTTAACGTAATCGGCAACCTGATTGATTTTGGAGATACGGTTGCCCTGGATTTGTTTGCGGGAACGGGAAGCATTGCCTTTGAACTGGTTTCGAGAGGTTGCAGGGAAGTTGTTTGTGTCGAAAAAGCCCCTGTTCATCACGCTTTTATCAATACAGTGAAAGCCAAACTTGCAGCCGAAAACCTGACCGCCGTCAAAGCCGACGTGTTCAAATACATATCGTCCACAAAGCAAACTTTCGACTTTATATTTGCCGACCCGCCCTATTCTTTGCCTGAATTGCCGCAAATTCCCGAAATGATTTTTTCGCATGGCTTATTAAAGCCCGAAAGCGTTTTTGTGATGGAACATGCTAAAGAACAGGATTTTTCCCACTTACCGCATTTCGTGCAACGGCGCGTGTATGGATCGGTTAATTTCAGCGTTTTTGCGGTTCACAGTCCAAGTGCAGTCCCCGTTTGATAGACTGTGAAACTCACCAGCCAAGCCAAAGCAGTCGTATAAACCACCACAAACAGCGCCCATTTCCATGATCCGGACTCGTTTTTAATTGCCGCAACCGTGGCTATGCAGGGAAAATAAATCAAGACAAACAGCAGGAGGCTGGCAGCCGTCAAAGGTGTGAAAACAGGCTTTCCATCAAGTGTTTGCTCTGCCTGTAAACGCTCTTTCAAAAGTGTTCCGTTATCGCCGTCGCCGGTATAGGTAATTCCTAATGTGCTGACGATTATTTCTTTCGCCGCCATTCCGGAAACAAGGCTTGTCCCGATCTTCCAGTCAAATCCCAGCGGTTTTACGACCGGCTCAATGAAGTGGCCGATTTTACCTATATAGGAATTTTCTTTTTCCACGCCCTGCGGAAAATATTCCAGAAACCAAACGATAATGGATGCCGCCAATATAACGCCGCCCATCTTTTGCAGGTATTGCGAAGCTTTATCCCATCCGTGGCGGATCATGGCTTTCAGCGTCGGCATACGATAGGGCGGCAATTCCATTACGAAAGGCAAATCTTCGCCCTTCACCAGAAATTTTTTAAAAATGCGCGACATAATAATCGCTAATATAATTCCGGTAATATACAGTCCGAAAAGCGCCGTCCCGCCATGTCCGGGGAAAAAAGCGCCGACCAACAAAAGGTAAACCGGTAACCGCGCCGAACAGGACATCAGTGAATTGACAAGTATGGTAATCAAACGTGTATTCCGGCTTTCAATAACCCGGGCACTCATAATTGCCGGCACGTTGCAGCCGAAACCCATCACCAGCGGAATAAACGATTTGCCGTGCAATCCCATTTTCTGCATGAATTTATCCATGATAAATGCCGCTCGCGCCATGTAACCGGTGTCTTCCATAAAAGAAATAAAAAGGTAGAGAATCACAATATTGGGCAGAAAAACGATTACGGAGCCGACGCCCTCGATAATTCCGTCGACCAACAGGCTTTTGAGCAGACCTTCCGACATCAAGCC
>JAIRKG010000039.1 GCA_031260235.1 Dysgonamonadaceae bacterium
AAATAAAAAAAGAAAGGCATATTTTTTATGCCTTTCCTTTTTTAATTATCAACAATTGAAATTCAATTATCATAAAGTGAGTTCCACTCCTGGTTTGAATTTAACAACTTTTTTGGCGGCGATTTGGATAGGCTTCCCTGTTTTGGGATTAACACCCTTGCGGGCGCTTTTTTCTACAACCTGATAGGTTCCATGTCCTACCAAAGTTACTTTACCTCCACTTTTCATCTCTCTTGCCAGAACCGTAAATAAGCCATTGAGTGCTTTTTTAGAATCAACTTTCGTTAAGCCTGACTCTTCAGCGATTGCATCAATTAATTCAGATTTGTTCATAATAAAAACTTTTTAAAATATAAATACTAAAATTTAATAAAAATAACGAAAATCTATGATTGTTCACTAATTTGGTTTCAAAGGTAAGGCTATTCTACTAACTTTCCAAACTTTTTAAATAAAACATCAAATTTCCTACTTATTGAGCCGTTTTTGGCTAGTATTGCCCTACTTTTGCAAAAAAAATTGGTAAAATCAGTATGGTAAAATATAATTTCGATGAGGTAATTGACCGGCGGGGAACTTGCGCCGTGAAAACCGATTTCTTGCAACGCTTATACGGACACGAAGATTTGATTGCCCTTTGGGTCGCCGATATGGATTTTCGGTGCGGAGATTTTATTGTCGATGCGCTAACAAAACGTGTGGAAAAAGGCGTCTTTGGTTATACGGTGGCTTCGGACTGTTATTTCGATACTATCATTAAATGGATTGGCAACCGGCATCAATGGAAGATTGAGCGGGAATGGCTGAGTTATATTCCGGGCATCGTGAATGGAATTGCCTTTTGCGTGATGAAATTTACGAATCCGGGCGATAAGATTATCATTCAGCCGCCGGTGTATCATCCGTTCCGTTTGGTTCCGGAGGCTCATTCCCGCAGGGTAGTTAATAATCCGTTGATTGAAGAGAACGGTAAATACCGGATGGATTTGGAGGGACTGAAAAAAGTGATTGACAAGGATTGTAAGATGTTGATTCTTTGCAATCCGCACAATCCAGTCGGAATTACTTGGAACAGGGAAACGTTGCAGGAGTTGGCTCATATTTGCGCCGAAAATAATATTTTGGTTGTTTCGGACGAAATTCATGCCGATATGGGTATTTTCGGTCATAAGCATTTGCCTTTTGCCTGTGTTTCGCAGGAGGCGGCCGGCAACAGTATTACGTTTATGGCGCCGAGCAAGACTTTTAATATTGCGGGAATTATCAGTTCCTATTCCATTATTCCCAACAGGCAAATCAGGGAGCGTTTTTATAGTTTTCTTCATGCGAGCGAGTTGGGCAACGGATCTATTTTTGCATACGTTGCTACGGAAGCCGCCTACGAGCACGGCGAGGACTGGATGCGTCAAATGCTCAATTATATTGAAGGGAATATCCTTTATATTGATAACTATTTAAAGGAGAACATTCCGCAAATTAAAGTGGTTATTCCGGAAGCATCCTTTCTGGTGTGGTTGGATTGCAGGGAACTTGGACTTTCGCAATCCGAACTGGTTTCTTTGTTTGTTAATAAAGCACGTCTGGCTTTGAACAGCGGAGAAATGTTCGGCAAAGGAGGGACGGGATTCATGCGGTTAAACGCAGGGTGTTCCATGGCTGTGTTGAAACGCGCACTTGAACGGTTGAAACAGGTCATTTAGAATTTTGATAGTCCCGAATAAACCCCAAAGTCATCCAGTTAGCCAGAGCCTGCCGGTTATCGTCCAGAATATAACGCCGCTGGTCAAATTCGTTTTGCATATTTGCCAACTCCATAAAAATTGATATTGGCTCGGCGTTTCTCAATACGGCAAGATTGCGTGCAGAAACCGTTCCGGAAAAACCGCGTCCGGGCTGAACTTTTGCATACCGGTCGGCAAATGTGCTGCGCATGGTTTCCGACAACTGCAGGCTTTGCTTTTTATGCTTCAATTTATCCTGATAATAGAAAAACACATCCAATTGACGCTTTTTACTTCTGCTGTCCAAATGGAGGAAAACGGCTCGCTGGTATTTTTCTTTCGCCTGACGGCTTAAACGGTTTATTTTATTGATACGCTGCTGTAGCCGCGCTCCCTGATTCAAAGGAATCGAGCTTCCCATGCAAGTTTCTTTCCGGCTGTTATTTAAATATTTGCCGTCGCGGATGCCGTCGTTCGGATCTTGAATAATGATATGGACGGTTGCTCCATGCTGCAACAAATTTCTCGCCAGACGAAGCGTAATATCATAAGCATATTCATCTTCGTGTAACTCCCGACCGTCGACTTTCGCAATTGCGCCGCAGTCGGGACCGCCGTGGCCGCTCGACAGGAAAAAGCAGGCGCCTTTCAGTGCATTATCCAAGACTGTGTAATGTGCATATTGTTTTCCGAACAAAGGTTGATAGGTGTTCTTGAGTTTCTTGTCCGTATCCTGCTTGCCGGATGATTCTGGAATATCTGTATCCGACGTATACAAAGCTTTCGGTGTGTCGGAAACTTTCTGCTTATCCGGATTTTCGGCGACAGGCGGCACAACATAAAAAACATCCGACAAAAGCGCCCCGTTTTTTCCAAGTTTCCTTTTATTCAATTCGATAAACTTTTGATAATACATGCTTTCGTTCCGGTTATGCCGCCGCAAAAAAGCATAAATTCCCTCTCTTTTTAGTGGTTTGTCTTTTTCCTGCGCATAAGCAGGAATCGTTACAAGCAGGCAGATAAAAATAAAACAATTTCGTATGAATGACATATAATAAAGAATGAAAAATATGCAATTGATGGACACAAAAATAGTATAAATATCTTAATTTAAGGCTTCCACAATAATTTTTTGGTTCAAAATTCTTATGTTTGCATCGCAATAAGACCTGTGGAGAAGGGACTGAAGCGAGTTTTTCCTGCACAGGAAAAATTGTTTTTCAATGAAAGTGAGTTTAACAATAAAATTAATATTATGATTACAAAAAATGGATGTAAAGTGATGAAATGCTTAACAAGCGTTCTGTTTGTTATTCTTTTCGCGACAAATCTGACGGCGCAAAGCCCGGAAGTTAAAAACATTATTCTGATGATTCCAGATGGGACGTCGCTGGCATCCGTTTCTGCCGCCCGCTGGTTTCAGAGATACCAGCATCCTGAAAAGGTCAATCTAAACATTGACCCGTATATTTGCGGTACGATTTTGACTTATTCCTCTAATGCGCCCATAGGAGATTCTGCTCCTACCACTTCCTGCTACATGACGGGCTATCCAAGTCTTGCCGGTTATGTAGCCACGTATCCGGTTGCGGATCCGGTAAACGATATTGTTCCGATGTGTCCGGAGAAAGCCTATCAGCCGCTGGTAACGTTGCAGGAAGCGGCGCGGATTGCAGGGAACAAATCAACAGGTTTGGTTTTTACCTGCGAGTTTCCCCACGCCACGCCAGCCGACTGTTCCGCCCATAGTTATAACAGAAGTAAATATGAATGGATCGCTCCCCAGATGGTTCACAACCAGATTGACGTGGTCATCGGCGGCGGCGTTTCCCTGTTAAACGAAGAAAACAAACAGTTCCTCGAAAGCGAAGGATACGGTGTTTTTTTAAATGATATAAGCGGTTTCAGGGATTATCCCGGTGGCAAAATGTGGGCGCTGTTTGCCGATAAAGATATGGCTTATGACATCGACCGCAATCCGGAAGCAGAACCTTCGCTTGCCGAAATGACGAGAATTGCCATTGATAAATTGTCCCGCAACGAAAACGGCTTTTTCCTGATGGTCGAAGGCAGCAAAATCGATTGGGCGGCTCATGCCAACGATGCGAGAGCAATTATTTCGGATATGCTCGCTTTTGACGAAGCGTGCGGCGAAGCTTTGCGGTTTGCGGAACAGGACGGCGAAACGCTGGTGATTATAGTCCCCGACCACGGCAACAGCGGAATCAGCATTGGCTCAAACAAATGTTCCGGATATTCTTCCCTGTCTAAAGATCAGTTGTTCGGCAGCATCGCCAAATTTAAAACCAGCATCGACGCTTTAATCGCGATACTGCGCAAAACAACGCCTGCCGATTTGCGGAAAACCGTTCTTGATTTGACGGGAATTGCGCTAACCGACAGCGAATGTACGCAACTGCTTCAATCTTCTGATTATAATTTAAGTTCCCTCTCGGACGAGGAGCGAATGAAAGGCTCAAAGATGACGAAAATTGTCGCGAATATTTTGGATAAATACACTTGTTTTGGGTTTACGACTACGGGGCATACCGGTGAAGAGGTATTTCTTGCCGTTTACGACCCGCGCCCCGGCAAACGCCTGACAGGTTTTCATACCAACATCGAACTTAACCATTATATGCGCAACGCAATAGGATTTGATAACCGCCTCGAACTGCTGACCGACGAATATTTCACCCGACATACGGACGTTTTCAAAGGCTACTCATTTTCTATTGACACATCGAAGAACAGCCCCATACTGAAAGTGAAAAACAGGAAAACGACCGTCGAAATTCGACCCAATACCAATATCATAAAGCATAACGGTAACGACATAAAATTAAACAGCGTTGTCGTTTATGTCGATAAGAACGAGACTTTTTATTTGCCGAAGGCTTTGAGAGGGTTGTTGGAAAGGTAGAACCTTGTCCCGGAATGTCAACAAGAGATGCCCGCCAAATACCTCTCCGCTTCAATCGCTGCAATGCACCCGCTACCTGCTGCAGTAATCGCCTGCCTGTAATGCGGGTCGGCAACATCGCCTGCCGCAAACACGCCCGGAATGGCTGTTTTAGTGCTTCTTCCCTGCGTTTTGATATAGCCGGTTTCGTCCAGTTCCAGATAATCTTTGAAAATAGCGGAATTAGGCGTATGCCCAATAGCTAAAAAGAAGCCGTCAATGGCAACGTCGAATTTTTCTTCCTGTGCAGTTCCTGTGTGTTTTACCAAATAAGCGCCTTCCACCGCTTTTTCTCCGAATAGTCCTAACGTATTGGTATTGAATAATACCTCTATTTTCGGATGATTCAATACTCTTTCCTGCATGATTTTTGTAGCCCGCAAGTGATTTTTCCGGACAATCATATATACCTTACCGGCTAATCCGGCAAGATAAATCGCTTCTTCGCATGCCGAATCGCCTCCTCCGACTATGGCAACCGTCTTTTTGCGGTAGAAAAATCCGTCGCATGTGGCGCAGACCGAAACCCCCAGTCCTCCGTATTTAACTTCGTCGGGGATTCCCAAATATTTGGCAGTTGCACCGGTACATATAATTAATACTTTCGTTTCGATTTGTCTTTTTCCGTCTATCGTTACTTTGTAAGGCGATTGAGATAAATCGCAACTTGTAGCGACACCGGGACGAATGTCTACGCCAAACCGGGCAGCCTGTTTCTTCAAGTCTTCCATCATTTGGAAGCCTGCAACCCCGTTGGGATAGCCGGGGAAGTTTTCGATTTCATTCGTAGTTGTTAATTGTCCCCCCGGCTGAATACCTTCATACAAGACAGGAAACAAGTTGGCGCGGGAGGTGTAGATGGCGGCTGTGTAGCCTGCCGGACCTGAGCCGATAATTAAGCAATTTACTTTTTCCATAATTGATAACTGAGAAATATATTTTATTTAAAATAGTCTTCTATTTTTCGCAGAGCGGAATCCAAACAGAAAACGACGACATGGTCGCCCGCTTCAATTTGGGTGTCTCCGTTGATGATATTTACCGTGTTTTTCCGAATCATCCCGCCCAGGGTCATATCTTTGGGCAAGTTCAACTCCTT
>JAIRKG010000067.1 GCA_031260235.1 Dysgonamonadaceae bacterium
AACCCTGTCTTATTTAAGCGTTCCCGCTCTCATTGCGGGTGCCACAAATAAGACAGAGTTAGATTCTGCCACAAAGATAGTACAGGAATTTGAGAATCCAAAACTTTCGGGGGAAAAAATGCATATTCCCGACAAAAAAAGGCGTCCCGTTAGCCGAAACGCATCGGAAAAACTGATAGATCGGTTGAAAAAAACAGGGCTTGCAAGGAATGTCATCACTGATGAAGCCAAAATGCGGGCGTATCTGGAACAACATTTTGGCAAGGATGGTGCGGAAAGGTTTATGATGGCTACCCCAAAAGGCGGCGACATCGGCAGCATAAAGAATAAAGACAGAAAAATACTCCGCACCGACGAACACGGAAAGCGCATAGTATGGGAAAATGACGGTTATTTTATTTCAGCAACTGACGAAAACGTACCGCACATCAAGCTTTGGGAGAAAAAAACAGGCAAAAATGTGGGCGTATTATATGCAAGTTTAAATAATTTTGATGTCCCGACAGATTTCATACACATAGATAAGGTAGAGATTGACAGCAAACACCGAGGGAAAGGGTTAGCCGGCGAAATGTATCATGCCCTGATAGATTTTTCGGGCGATAAGGTAAAAGGTATAGCATCCTACCTCCCGCAGCGAAGCAACAAAAAGCAAGTGCCCCGTATATGGGAAAGGTTGGGGGGAATTATGGAAGATGGCTATCAGACGCTTCGATTCATGTCTACTCCCAAGGGCGAGGTTTACGGCTTCACAACCCCTGAAGGCGACGTATATATTGATCCGAACCTGATGAGCGCCAACACGCCGGTACATGAATTTGGTCACTTATTTTGGAGTGCGGCGATGCCTGCCGAAACCAAAGCAAAGATTACGGAACTTTTGAAACAGACGCCGGGATGGAAAAGCCTGTCGGACAATCCTGCATACGCCAACCTGAAAACCGATGACCAAAAAGCCGATGAACTCTTTAACTCGTTTCTTGGGGATTACGGCGAATACAGCGGGCGGGTACGGGAAATTACCGGCGATAATATCACGCTCTTTGCCAAAATACAAAATGCCATCAACGAATTTCTGGAATGGTTGAAAGCCAATGTTTTCAACAATACAGACGCCAAATTAAACCTTTTTGCTAAAAAGACTTTGAGCGAACTTTTGGGCGGGCGGGAAATACCATTTTCGTGGCGCCACGAAAATGGTAATATAAGGTCTCAAATCAAATCCGCCACATCCAACAACGGCAATTTCGACAATGAAAGCGATGATATTCGGTTTCATTTATCTTCCGAAAATCGCTTGAAAAATTCGACCGAAAGCAATAACTTTGCCGAAAATAACGACGTGAAGAATTCGGAAGAAAAGAAAAAGCGGATAGAGAAACTGCGCAATAGCAGCCCAATAGAAATAACAGGTGAGGAAATAACGCCGAGTGAGGACTTGAAACAATACAAGGCTAATGCACTTGAGTATGGGAAAACCATACAGGGTGAATATACGAATAAAGATACAGGGGTAAAAATACAACTGCAAAGAGGCAGGAAAAACGGCGGTATAAAAGAAGTGTTGCAACACGATTACAAAGATGCAGAACATTTGCAATCAATAGCGGCGATACCTCAAATTATTGAAAACAGCATATTTATTACAAGTGAGGGAAACAGAAATAAAGAAAGAAATCCGAATGTTGAGCGTTATGATTATTATGTTGTGGGTTTAAAGATAGGCGGGGTAGATTATACTGTACGCGCTACGGTTGCTGTTGATAGCAAAGGCGACCGTTATTATGACCACAAA
Source organism: Dysgonamonadaceae bacterium (assembly GCA_031260235.1). GTDB lineage: Bacteria > Bacteroidota > Bacteroidia > Bacteroidales > Azobacteroidaceae > Azobacteroides. The sequence goes on from JAIRKG010000067.1 coordinate 1,796, forward strand.
TTAAGTCGCATAGAAAAAGGAAAACTGCTTGATTCACTTTCCGCGATAACAAATCCCGGGTTTAACCAAGCAGTAAAATCTGACAACTCGCGCCAAATATCAAGTCAGCCTCTGTCGTCAAACGATTCTCTCTCTGAAATAGAAAGAAGAAAACTGCTTGATTTATCGGGAAGGGTAACAAACCCAGCGAAAAACCAAGCAGTGGAATTTGGAAGCAAAGATAGTGTACTACTTTCAATTCTCCAAACAAACGCCAAAGAAAATGCAGAAAATCTATCGGGCAATTCCAATCAGTCGGCACCTGAAAGCGGCTTGCAATCGTCTAATAATCCTGACATCTCAACAACTGCTCGCGACTTACGCACATCCGAGAACGGATTGTCAGTATCCGAAAACAGAGCGACTGAATCACAGGGCAAAGATACAACTATTTCCGAAAACAACAAAAAACCCGAAGAAAATTCACCCGAATCAGGTATCCGCTTCCACGCCGCCCCCACCGGAAACCCAACCCACCAAGCGGCCGGCGCAGAACTTGACGAAAAAATAAACAGTCTTGTATTCAAACTTCGCGAAGCATGGGAAGACAGGCATTTGGCAGTAAAACATTTCCTTGACATCCTGCGCGAAAAAGGCGTAGATATAAAAGACCATAACGATTTTTACATGCAGGCTACCCATCAGCAGGGAAAAAGCGACGCCATGCTGAGAGTTTACGACGAACAGTATCAAAAGCCACTTACCGACGTTCTGGAAAAACTTAAAAGCAAAGGTATTTCCATGCGGGATATTGAAAATTACGGAATATTGAAACACGGGTTGGAACGGAATGCGTTTAAGACACAGGAAGCCATTAACAACAACGAAAAACCGCGAGCCGATTACGCCGGTATATCTGCCGTAGAAAAGGAAGTCGGTAAAAGTGCACAGGATTATATCAATGAGTTTGAAGCCAATGCGGGCGCGGCTCTGACTGCGGAATTATGGCAGCGCGTAAACGCCGCTACCGACTTTTCCCTGAAAACGATACTTGATGCGGGTATTCTCAACAAAGCGCGGTTTGATGAACTGAAACGCCAATACAAACATTACATCCCCTTGCGCGGACACGACGCGGTAACGGCAGAAGATTTGTGGAAATATTTTCCCGGTGCGGGCGGTAATTTTTCCAGCCTGCTTCTAAAAGCCAACGGGCGGACAAGCCGTTCGGAAACGCCGTTTGCCTACATCTACCAAATGGCGCAGAGCGCGATTGTATCAGCCAATAAAAACAGATTGAACCAAACCTTGCTAAGGCTTGCAAGGCTTGATACAACCGGAATGCTGACCGCAAACCAAACGTGGTATGTGAACGGCGTAGCACAGGAAGCGGATTATTCCGAAGATGCGGATACCTACCGCCAAAACATAGAAGATTTTGAGGCGAGAATGGAAGGACTGTCGAAGCAGGGACTTGCGGAAAGAAAAAAGGGACGGCTCAACGTCGGCGACATATTCATTGAACCGTCGCACAAGGAACAGCACGCCATTCACGTTTTCCAGAACGGGAAATCCTATACCGTATATATAAACGGCAATCCTGCCGTAAGCCAAGCGATTAACGGGACAAACCTTGTTGACCCTAACAAGGATTTTAACAAGATAGCGAAAGCAACGCGGATAATGGCAGCCAACATGACCACGCGCAACCCGCTGTTTGTTGCGTCTAACTTTTCACGGGATATTATTTTCACCGCTTCTATCCTGCCTGTGAAAGAGGGCGGGGAATATGCAAATCAATTCAGGAAAAGCATACCGAAGGCTTCCGGCGCGTTGTATCGGTATCTGAACGGAAAACCCGACATGAACAGACAGGAAGACCGTTACATGCTCGAATACATCATGAACGGCGCGAAGACGGGCTTTTCCCAAATCGTAAACCTGCAAAGGATACAGAAGCAAATCGAACGGGACATGAAGAACGGCAACCACAAAAATATGTTCTCTTACCTTTCGGAAGCCATCGGCAATATGAATGACTTCGCGGAAAACATGTCGCGTTTTTCCGTGTATGTAACCAGTCGTAAAATGGGCAGGAGCGTTATCCGGTCGGTATCGGACGCAAAGGAAATAACGGTGAATTTCAACCGGAAAGGCGCGGGTGGGTACGGCGCACCCTTTATTCGTCCGCTGTACCTGTTTTTTAATGCGGGGATACAGTCGTTATCCAATTTTACGCAAGTCGCCGCAAAGAATCCGCGTAAATTTACGGCGTTAATAGCTTCTTACTGCGCTACCGGTATGATAGTTCCGCTACTGACTGCCATGCTTGGCGGTGACGAAGCGGAAGAAGCCTATTGGCAGATACCGGATTGGGACAGGCAAAGCAACCTTTGCATATGGACTGGGAAAGGCTTTGCCAAAATACCGCTTCCGCACGAATTAAGAGTGTTCCACGCGATGGGCGACAATGCCATGTCAGCCATTCTGGGAAAGAAATCGGGCGGGGACGCTTTCCTTGATTCCGCAGTTAAGCTTGCCGACTTGATACCGAACAGTCCGGTTACTGCGATTACAGACTTTGCCGGAGATGCGCTTTCCGGCAACTGGAAGCAGGCTGCTAAGGATGTAGCCGGAGTTGTTCCGGACGCCGGAAAGCCATTTGCTCAGTGGGCAGTCAATCAGGATTTCAAAAAATCGCCTTTGTATAACCAGTGGGCAGACGATGCGCTTCCCGGATATAAAAAGATACGCATCAACAAGAAAGGCGAATCTTATGCTCCTGCTTTTCTTGTTGATTTTGCCCGCCTGACAGACCACGCAACCGGCGGCGACGGAGCTAAAAAAGGGCTGGCAAGTTTTAATCCTGACATAGCGCAGCATTTCTTAAGCGGTTATTTCGGCGGGCTGTACACAACCATATCCCAAAGTATAGACATGGCATACAAAGGTATTCTGCCGGACAAAGAAGTGAAGATGCGGGACACTCCATTCCGCAGTTTTTATTCGCCGGCAAGCGATTTGCCACCTCTCGGACAGGGCGAAGCTGCCCAGTACCACAAAATACAGAAAGAAATATCCGGAAACACTGCTTTACATAACAGGTATTCCGGACTGATAGAAGATATAGACGCCGAGCGCGGCAAGCTGCAGGAAGATGTGGCAAACGGGAAAATCGGTATTGTTGAATTATCCCAAAAGATAACGGAGTTGAATAAGCGGGCAGATGAATATTATGATAAAGCGATTAAGGCCGGTACGGAAAAACACTGGGAATTGAGCGGCGTTATCAGTGAAATTGCGGCAATGGAAAAAGAACTGAAAGAATTGCAAGGACAGGAGCAAAAGAATTTGGAGATTGATATTGCGGGGCTTAAGAGGGATTTGATTAAGAGGTACAGAGGATATTCCGATTAGGATGGATGCAATATCACTTTTTTATTATCTCTCCCTGAGATTGCAATTACCGTCCCAAAAATCCCACCAATAGCCAAAGAACAGACATGCAATAAAAAGTTACTGCTGCCTTTCAGTGCGCTAATGGACAGACCGGCAACAACCCCAACAACAAACACGGCAAACTTCTTTTTGCAGATTATTTTTATATTCGGACAAAAAGCAAGCATTGAAAAAAACATGCCGACCATTGCATAAATCATTGCCGAAGCTCCGACCGTCGGAATGGAGTACATCGAAAGGAAAGAGGCTGTAAACCCGGACGCAATGATGGAAACTGACAGCAACCACCGGTTTACAAACTTTTGCATCAGGTGAAACATACAGATAAAGGAAAGCGAATTGATAATCAGGTGGAAAATCCCCGCATGCTGGAATTGAAAGGTGAAGTGCGTCCACAGGGGAGATGTACAGGTGTAGCCGATATTGGTATTGAATACGATATAACACAGGGCGAAGATGAATATAAAAAAGTATTTCATCTTAACGTTTTTAACAGGTCGTAGTATAACATCACTGCTCTGTCTTCGGCAATATAAAATCTTGGGGCTTTCTGTTCGGACAGAAGTTTTGCGATTTGAGAATATTTCAGTTTGGAATTTTCATGTTTTGCTTCCAGGAAACGGCTTCTGATTTCCCTGTACATTTCGTTTCTAATTTCACTCTTGCAGTTTTTAATTCTCGGATAAATCCTTGCCCGATTGAAAATTTTCCGATATTGCTGTTCTGATAAATAAAATGATTGCGCCTCACAGCGTACTGCTTTTTTTGCTATTTCGGAAACGGAAATGTATGTATCCGATTCTTTCCTTATCGTTTCGCAGACATTAAAAAAATCCCTGTCTCGTTCTTCTTTAAAATATAATTCCATTTTCACTTATTTTTTAATATGCAAAATTACATCTTCGATTGCAACACAAATAAGATTAAAGCAAGAAGTTTCCGACACTTCCGGCGTTTCCGGTCATTTTTTAATACCAACACCCATATTTAGAAACAAACAACTGTAATTTGGAAAAATTTAATAGTATGGCACGAGTTCAAACACAAATAAACGGAATATCTACACAGTCGACCTACACTGAAGGCGACTGCTATTCACTGGTAAACCTGCGTCCTAAAAACGGCGCACTGCATCCTGTTCCGAACAGGAGAGTATTGAGGGAACTGTCACAGAAATACGACATTATCCATATTCACCGGAACAGCGATTATACAAATTGGATAGGAATCAAACATACCAACAGTAATAGAAGTTCGGTGTATAATAAGATAGATACCACGCCGACGCTTATGTGGGATGTTCCGAAAGTTACATCCGTTCAGCAAATCGGGAATATGGTGGTTTTGATTACCGGCGAGGGGATATTCCATTTGTTATATACCGATCAGGAATATAAGGTATTGGGGGAATTGCCCGAAATGAATAGAATAGAATACCGTATAGA
>JAIRKG010000053.1 GCA_031260235.1 Dysgonamonadaceae bacterium
GTCATAAACGTTAACCTGTTTCAGTCCGTTGCCCATTGTGCTTTGCGTTATCTGCCCCAGCGCGTTAACCGAATCGATATGCCACAATACGGTCTGGTCGTCAAGGTTGCGAAGGGCAACCAAAATGCCTGTTCTGTCGTATTCGTAACCCGTGCGCAGTCCCGACGGCGTTTCTTTGGTCAGGGCGCGCCCGTACGAATCATAGGCGAAGCGCTTGGTATAGCTGACCCCGTCTACCGTTTCCGTGGCGGACAATACCTGACCGAGCGGGGAATAGGTGAACGACTGCGCCTCGTATGTCCCTTCGGGGGTTTCCATATCTATGGATTTAATCTGACCGATGCCGTTGCCGCTCTCCACATAATGGTATATAATCGTGTTTTCGGGACGTATCTCGTGCGTTTTCCGTCCGGCAACGTCATATTTGAATGTGATTGTCTGCCCGCGTGCATTGGTCTGCGAAACCAACTGCCCGTAAGCATTGTATACAAAACGCATGGCTTCCGTCATGTTCGGGTCTTGCAGTGAAATCTGCCGCCCCAGGTCATCATACTCAATAACAGTTGTAATGCCGCAGGCGGTTATACTTTCCGGCGCGCCCAGACTGTTGTAGACGTAGGTAATGGAATCGCCCGCCGCGTCGATAATGCTGCGGGTCATGCCCGACCTGTCGGTATTTACCCAGCTGCTCGTTCCGTCAGGCAAAATACTCCCTGCCGTCAAACCGTTGTAAACATACCGCGTTACGTTGCCGCCAGCGTCTGTTTCCGTCAGTTTCCGACCGTACTCGTCCCACGAAACTTCGCTGTACTGTTCGCTGCGCCTGTCGTAGCCGGGCAAAAAGGAACGGTATGCCCTGCCTTTGCTGTCGTATTCCGTTTCCGTAACCACAACCCGCGCTTGAAGATGCGCGCAGCTCACAACCGTGAGCAGCAGCGCAAAGTGCTTGATTGATGTTTGTTTGCTCATTACCGTTGGTTATAAAATTTCAGGGAAAATTTTCACACGACAAAGATACACATCGTTTTTGGTGATGCAAATAGAATTGATGAAATAACGGGGGTTTTCTCTGGATTGCTTCGCCGCTTCGCGGCTCGCAATGACGTGTGCGGGTTGGATTGCTTCACTGCTTATTAGAATAAGGCGGCTCCCCTTATTAGAATAGGTTATATCACCGTCAATTCTCTGTCGAACGTGAAAGAGTGCGGCTGTTTTAAGAGTGTACCGGCTATCGGTATGGTGACTGCCACTCCTAGCGGTGGGGGCGGTGACACAATGATTGGGAGGCGCAAATAACAAACCGGAATGATAATCATATCTTTTTTTATTTATAATGGTTTGACAATTCTACAAAATTACATCACACAATCAACCACCTTTTGCGCCGACTTCGTCCAGGAATATTGGTGTGTTTTCTTATATCCCTTCCGAATCAAATCATTGCGCAACGCTTCATCTTCTAATACATTCTTCATTTGGGAAACAATGGACGAAACATCGCAGGGATTGCAATAGGCAACCGAATCGCCGTAAATTTCTTTCAGGGCGGGAATATCGGAGACGACTACAGGGCAGCCGTTTGCCTGCGCTTCCAGGGGCGGGACACCGAAGCCTTCGTGCAGGGAAGGAAAGATGAGAAGCTGGGCATGACGGTAATAATCCGACAATTCCCTGTCGTTGAGATGGCCTAATATTCGGACGTCGTCTGTAATAATCTGATTGCAGGCATTTTCGGGATTGAAAACGCCGGACGTGGCGCCGGCGACATACAGTTTCATTCCGGGCATGTTCAATTCCCTGAAAGCCCGGATAATGCGGAGAAAATTTTTTCTCGGGTTGATGGAGGATAGCGCAAGTATGTATTTTTCCCCTGAAGATTGGTCTGGCTTCGGCGGACTTTGGTGAAGGAAAGTGTCGGATAAAGCATTGTAAACCACCGTTATTTTATCGGGATTCGTTTTGAGAAGCGTGATTATTTCCTGTTTGGAAGCGTTGCTGACCGTTATGATTTTCTTTGCGTTTCTTACGACTATGGGGGTCAGAATCTTGTATATCAAGCAATACATTTTGGAAAACCACTGGGGATGTCGGATGAACACTAAATCGTGGATTGTTGCAATATGGTTTTTGTAAAATACAGGTCCCAATCCGCTGAAACTGATTAGCAGCGGGTTGTGGCGTGATTTCAGGAAAAGGAACAAGTCAATTTGCTCCCATAAATGGGATTTCAGTTTTCCGTATTGAATCGTTTTGAAAGGCAAGTCGTAGGCAGGAAGAATATCCGCCGGCACGACTACCGTAAAATCCACGCCCGCTGCCAGCAAAGCCCGGCATAATTCATAACCGAAACGGGGGATGCCCGTCATGGGTTGGGAGAGGAAACGGCCGTTGATATAGATATCATTTCCCATTTCGATATACCTCCGATATAATATTTTCAAGCAGAGAGATGGCAGGAGCAAGGTCATGTTTTTGGGCTTCCCGCATCAGCAAGCCGGCAGGGTAGGGGGCGGCGACGGCTTCCTCAACCAGCTGCGCAAAGGCTTTTTCATCTTCAAAGCCGGCACTGACGTATTTGCCGAATTGGGTTCCCAGTATTTCAAGTGAGCCTTTTGTCGGGGTGGCTATTACTGTTTTGCCGAACGCAAGGGCTTCCAGAACAACCGTTGGAAAACCTTCCGAATAGGAGCAGGAAACCAGCGCTTGAGCGTTTTTCAGGATAGGGTAGGGGTTGCTCAGTCCGCCGGTGAAGTGTATGAATGGGGCTTTTTTGCAGGCGGCGGCAAGTTGTTTTATACGGCCAAATTCACTGCCGTCGCCGACAAGCACTAATTCCATATCCGGAAGGGAGATCCGGTCGAATGCCCGCAATAATAAAGGGATATTCTTTACCCGGGAAAAACGTCCGATGAAAACGATGTATTTGTCGGGCAACGCAATATCAACCGGCTGGTTTGCCGCCGCATAAAGATTGTTTAATGAAACAGGGTTGTTGAGGATTGTTACCTTTTCCTGCGGGATGTTCAGTTCGTGAACAAGGAAATCATAAATCCCGCCGGAAACGGCATATATTTTGTCGGCAAACGGATATAAAACCTTCATCAGCCAACGCTTTTTCCTTACGGGGAAACCAATGCTGCCGTCGTCTAAATTCTCGTATGCCTGTTTGCTTATGATTAGTTTCGGCCGCTTTCTTAAAGAAAGTACAGCTGGGACGGACACGAAATTGGGGAAGTCGGCGCAAGAAATAAACACGTCGGGAACATTCCGTTTCAAATAGTTCCGCAGGGGGAAAAATGCGTTGCGTAGCCGGATATTCCCCAAATTAACTTTCGTAACGTCTTTTGAAAGACCGGACTCCAACAGTCCGCCGCTCCGGCAAATCACGAAATCAACTCTGTATCCCTTTTGCTGCAAATCGTTGGCAAATGCAACAAGATATTTTTCAACGCCGCCAACGTCCAGCGACGGTATAAACAGTGCGATATGTAACATTTTCAATTGTCTGCGATATGCGTAACATGAGCCAAGTAAGCCATTCCCATCAAATAAAAAGTAGCGTCATAGGTTTTGTTCACCCCGATTACGATTCCTTTATATTCAAACACAAACAGCGCGGCAAACAGCGTCAGGAAAAAGATGTAATTGAGTTTGTCTCTGCTTTCCCGCGCAAGCGCAAGCGGTTGCAGGAAATAAAGCGCCTGGTAAATAAGCAGGCACAGCGCAAAGAATATGCCGCCAAACAGTATGCTGCGCATATAGCCCGCGTCCGTATGCCCGTAAAAAGTCTTGTCCATGTTGCTGAACTTGCCTTTGCCATACATAATCGTTTCATACGGAAGCGAATAATAATGGTCTTCTATCAGCCCTTCGGTGGAAAAGGTCGTAAACTCCCGCGTTTCTTCATAATTGTAAAAAAATTCAAAGGCGAAGGGGAGGACGGTCGTTTTCAGCTGTTTTTTCATAGCCGGCGTCAAGAAGATGTAAACCAAAAACAGGGCAACCGGCACAACAACAATCGTTTTCACTACATTATACCAGAAGCGTTTCGGTATTTTCACGAACATCATTGCCACACTCATTGCCAACGCGATTGCAAGGCCTACCCACGCGGTTCGTCCGGTAAATACCGATCCGGCAAAAAGCAAGCCGAAAATAATATATGCCTTGTATCCCCTGATAAATGTTTGGTTTTCGGAGAATAAGCATCTGAAAAACAGGATAAACGCAATGCCGAAGCCGCAGGAGAGGCCGAAAAACGGAGTGCCGGTGAGAACGTGAAGCCTGAACGGAATATCCGTTAACCGCTCGTCGACCATGTCCGAATCAAACGGACCGATTGAAATAAGGAAATCGCCAACCGCCGGCGAGAGGAATCCGGCAATCTGAACGGTTCCCTGTATGGCGTAAGCGCAGCATACCAGCGCAATGCCGTATTCGAATGTATCTGCCTCGCGCTCGTCAATTAATAAAGGATAGGCATAAATCATAGCGAAGACCATCAACAGTTCTACGAACAGGATGCGGACTAATTCATAATCAAACTCGCCATGAAACCGCGTAACCGAATAACAAACCAGCATCATTGCTGCCATTCCCGCCAATATCACGACCGTGTATTTCGATAAGAAGGCGCTCACCGGAAATGACCGCCTAATAAACAGATAGTATGCAGACGTCAGCAGTATCGACAGGACGACTGTGTTGTACAACAGCGGCATACGCATGTTGAATACAATTAAAAATACAATGATTACTCTGAATAAAAACATATTAAAATAATTTTTGCTTTATAAGCGAGGCAAACAATTTCCTGTAAAACGAAGATTTCAGGCAATACAAAATTGATTTCTGTTTAACAGCCCTATAAATAAGTATTTTACATATATTCCATATTACCTTCCTCTTCAAACTCCCTGCCGGCAGCCCCGATAAAATCTTCGTGATAATTTGTTCCAGCCGTTTCCCATCTTTCCCCGAAAGATCGAAAAAGAAGGCGCTGCTATCCATGAAATGCGCAAACGTGCGACATTCCGGCAGTGCAATATCCAGTCCGTATTTATGCATGTATTGAAACTGTATTGCGCCGATTATGTGCATTTTACTGTCAAAATCTTTATTGGCTTGCACCGATACGTTTGTCGCATGAAGCCTGTAATGGAGCAGCACTTTGGGAATAGTAGCCCCTTTGGTATAGTCCAATAAATCAATCCACAGCCGGTAGTCTTCGGCACGGAAAAAGTCTTTGTCGTAGCGGAGACCCGATTTGTCCAGCACGTCCTTCCTCAGCATAACGGTCGGATGGCAAAAAGCAGACTGCCCAAACAGCGTGGCGCGAATATCCGCGTCGGTGGCAGGCAGTTTGGAAACGTATTTCCCGCCAAGTACCCTGTAATTGCCGCCGCATATCCCTATATCGGGGTACGACTCCATGAAATCATACTGGATTTGCAAGCGTTGGGGGATGGAAATATCGTCGGCGTCCATCCGCGCAATATATTTTCCTGCGGACAGTTCCAGTCCTTTATTCAGGCAATATACCAAACCTTTGTGTTCGGAGGAAACAAGCCGGATGCGTTCGTCGCCGTAGCCGGCAAGGATTTTTGCGGTCGCATCGGTCGAACCGTCGTTTACGATAATAAATTCAAAGTCGGTAAATGTTTGATTTAATATGGAATCAACGGCTTCGGCAAGATACTTTTCACCGTTGAAAACAGGCATTAACACAGATATTTTTACGTCGTGTTTCATTAATTGTTTTTTATGTCTGCAAAAGTAATGCTTTTTTATTACATAAAATGTCTTTTCTGTCTTTCAGTCATTCTTGCCTTGGGCGAGTTTTTCGTCGTTACTGTTTGTGATTGTGTATTAAATATTTTCTACCCTTGTTCTTTCCTTCCACTTTCAAAATCCCAATTTCTACAAAGCGGGCAAAATATTTTTTCACGCTTACATCTGATTTGTTTGTCAAAAGCTGAGCGCGATAATTGGTTATTTCACCGTTTTTATCAATGTATCCTGCAATTTGTTCCAAAAATTCCAGCTCGGCTTTTGTGAGTTTATCGGTAATTATATCGGTAAATATATCGGTAATTTTGCGTACGGGCAATTCTTCCAATGCCTGCAAAATGGAGTTCAGCATAAATTCTATAAAAACTTCGGAATCGGCTGTTTTTTGCGCCGCTTCCAAAGCATCATAATACCCCTGCTGGTTTTCATACACAACGGTTTCCACAGGCAACCACGCAAAAAGTTCGTTCCATTTCGAGAGAATAATCGTTTGCCAAAGCCGTCCGATTCTGCCGTTGCCGTCAATGAACGGGTGTATAAATTCGATTTCAAAATGCACAACAGAACTTTTGATAAGTGGGTGTGTATCCGTTTTCTTCGCCCAGTCAAATAAATCGGTAATTAGTTGTGGAATAAATTGATAGTTTGCTCCTGCGTGAACAAGTTTTGTCCCTTCAAATACGCCAACGCCTTGCGAACGAAAATGCCCCGCCTCTTTTACCAGTGTGTCGGTCATAAATTTATGGGCGTTCAAAAAATCTTTTACCTTGTAAGGATTATATTCAAGCAAATGTTCGTATGCCTGATACGCATTCTTAACCTCCCGAATCTCGTGCGGCAAGCCCAAAACCCGTTTGCCCTCGATAATATCTGTAACTTGCCCAAGCGAGAGCGTGTTGTTTTCAATCGCCAAAGAGGACTGTATGGAGCGCAGACGATTGACTTTCCGCAAGCGTAAATTGCGGCTGTATTCGCCCGACCCTTTCAACTCGCCAACTTTTTCGGCAATGCTGGCAACCAAATCAATGGAGCGGGGACTAACAGTGTATGTTGGCGTATTCATATTTTGCTGCGCAGGCATAATACCTTACTCAAATGTTTGCAAAGTTTATTATCTATTTCCTTCATTATCCGTTTAATCATTTTTTAACCCATAGGGTTTTAATATCAATATATAATTTATTGGCGCTTTTTGAAGGCGTTGTATACAAAGCGTGATAATCGGTTGCATATAAAAATGTGTTTCCCATTATTAATTTCATTCGACAAAGGTACAATTTTTTTCACGCTGATAGAATTATTTTTGAAATGTTTCCCACTGACACGTTTGGTCGAAAAACAATGTACCAACTTCAGCAAAAGACTTGCCGGCGAAGAGTGATAAGCAAAAAAAGAGCCGCAGAGATGAAACCTTTGCGGTTTTTTGTTTACTTTTGCGGCGATTTTATGAACATAACTACCGGACGGCAAAATCACAACAAGTGTCAAAGCGCCGACAGGAGTGAAATACAACATTATTAATTAACAGTCCACATCATTAATTAACAGTAGCAAAATACATGAAGAACAACGGCACAATAAAGATTCCATCGCCACTGCTTTCATTTGTACCGGTAGCGGTATTGGTAGGCTTGCTGGCGGTTGCCATACCGGTTTTCGCCGGCGAAACATTAAACGGCGTAAGTCAGATTGTCCTGTTGATAGCTTCGGCGGTATGTTGTCTGATTGCCGTTTTCTGCTGCGGGACACGATGGGAAACAATCGAAACAGCAATAGCCAACAACATTGCGGGCGTATCGTCAGCCCTGTTGATACTGCTGCTTATCGGTGCATTATCGGGAAGCTGGATGGTTAGCGGCGTCATTCCCGCGCTGATTTATTACGGGACAAAAATCATTCACCCCGATTTTTTTCTTGTTGCCACATGCATTGTCTGCGCCTTAGTGTCGGTGATGACGGGCAGCTCGTGGACAACGGTTGCGACGATTGGGATAGCGCTTTTCGGAATAGGCAAAGTGCAGGGATTCGACGAAGGATGGATTGCAGGCGCAATCATCTCCGGCGCTTATTTCGGAGATAAAATATCGCCCATGTCCGACACAACCGTACTTGCCTCGTCGGTTACGGGAACACCCATGTTTCAGCATATTAAATACATGATGACTACCACTATCTTTTCGATGGCTGTTACGCTCGCGATTTTCCTTGTCGCCGGATTTATGTTCGAAACGACGCCTCTGTTCGACATAACCGAATTTACAGACGCTTTGAGCCAAACTTACAATATCTCCCTGTGGCTGTTACTCGTTCCGGGTATTATGGTGGTCTTAATAATAAAGAAAATACCTCCGGTGATTACCCTGTTTTTATCGGCAATGGCAGCAGGTGTAGCAGCAATTATTTTTCAGCCCGAACTGTTGCATCAAATCACCGGCTCGACGACAAAAAATATCGCTTCGATTTTCAAGGGCGTGATGATGACTTTCTACGACAGTACGCAGATAGAAACGGGCAACGCTATACTCAACAAACTCACCGCAACTCGCGGCATGTCGGGAATGATGAACACCGTTTGGCTGATTATTTGCGCCACGTGCTTCGGCGGCGCTATGACGGCAAGCGGAATGCTGGCAAGTATCACATCTGTCTTTATCCGCTTTGTGAAAGGAACGACGGGATTAGTTTCTTCGACCATTGCTGCGGGTTTGCTCCTGAACATGTGCGTCGCCGACCAGTACCTGGCTATCATTCTCACGGGCGACATGCTCCGAAACGTCTATTCCCAAAAAGGATATAAAACCTGCCTGCTGAGCCGTACAATAGAAGACGGCGTTACGGTAACATCCCCTTTAATCCCATGGAATGTATGCGGCATGACGCAATCAACCGTACTCGGCGTTTCTACTCTCACCTATCTGCCATATTGCTTTTTTAACCTGCTCAGCCCGCTGGTGAGTATACTTGTGGCAGCTACTGTTAAGCGGAGAACTAAGAACGAAGAGTTATAGTTGCCGGAATGTCTCCGCGTGCTGCATGAAGAATTACCCCACCGATTAATATAAGATAGATAAAAATATCAAGATAAATATATGACATACAACGAAAAATATTTTTTGGAAGCAATCAGAGATTCTTTCAAGGCATACAAGAAAAAAGGTGCGAGAAGTACAGCCAAACTCAAACCTATTCACAAATTTGTAGCTGAATCGACATCAATGAGAAAACCGGTGAAGTAGATTTGACGGATTTAGAGAAGTCGTTTTCAAAATTAATAGCATAAAATTATGGAAATATATTTTACCAACGAAGAAATAAGAGAGTTACAAAAACTCATATCAGATTTTGATTCATTTTATGAAACCGAAGATGTGTGGAGTTTTAATGACCTTGATGCTCAAAGAGAAATTGGACAAGAAATAGTTAATATTTTAAAAACTAAAATAGAGGAATAAATATGCCAAAATTATTTTCAAGTTTAAATAAAAAGTTTTTGTTGCAAATTGATAAACCCGAAAAGGAATTGAATAAGTTTATTTGCGAAAATTGGAAAGATTTGTTTCCGAAATATATTTTCGTTGCAAGCGAATTTCCATTGAAGGGAAATGTACGCAGCTTGGGTAACAATGGTAGAATTGACATTTTAGGATATAATCCCGATACAAAAAAGTTTATAATCTTTGAATTGAAAAAAGATTATGATAAAAATATTACAGACCAGTCTGCCGATTATCGTGATTATGTGCAAGATAATTTTTCGGATGTTTATTTGTATGCCACACAAAAATATGAAGTGTCTTTACCTAAATTTACAACAATTAATCAGGATAAAATTGAAATCATTTTGATTGCAAAAAAATTCAGTTTGACACAAATTGACAGAGTAAAAAAAATTAAAGACAATAATATAACATTGATAAAATATTTTTGGTTTGAAAATGATTTAATTTTCATTGATTATATCAACAATGATCCCGATGATATAAAAATTGAAAATACCAATACGAAAAAAATCAACGAAATCAAAAATATTATTGCACAAGACCCTGAAATGTTTGAAATTGAACAATTTTTCGGTAAATATGTAGCAGGAAAAGAAGTGTTTTTATTCTTTTTGAGATTTCTGAAAACAAAAAATAATGCGGAATTGGATTTTAAACAGACGAGAATTAGAGTAAAAATAGCAAATTTAACTTTTTCAATTGTTCGTCAAGGCGGGCAAGGCGGACGAAAAGCAATTTTACAGATTAATACAGACATTGATGTATCTTCGTTATCTGATAAAATACAAATTGATGATAGAATTAGAGGTAATGGTCAAAAAAAGAAAGGCAGTTTAGGATTAGAACGATTTGAAGTATTTTTCCGAAACAGTGAGGAAATACAGACATTTTGGGATTTCATAAAAGATAAATTGTAAATTGTAAACCTAACTTTATCTATTATCCCAATCCGGATGCAACTTTTTATTCCGGTTATTGTATTAAAAAAATTAACGGGCTCAGTATTGAAAAGTTACTCTTTCAGTTAAATTCAGATAGAATGGATAAATTTATCTCAATGTCAAGTCGTGATTTTCGCGGAGGTTGGAAAGCATACAATAAAAAAATTATCGAAAATTTTGAAGTAGAATTATGAAGAGAGAGAGAAACAGGAATATATCGTTCATATCCGGCAGCAAGCCGTCCATTCCAGGGAATACATCACTCATTCCAGGAAATACGTCACTCATTCCGAGGAATACGTTATTCATTCCGAGGAATACGTCACTTATTCCCGTTCAGGAAAGGCGCAAACCATTTCACAAGCAAATTATTAACGTTAAATAGTAGACAGTATGCCTGATTACATTCCTCAAAAAGATTCGGAACTGGTAGCCTGGAGCGCCAATTTCACAACACAGGTTGCAGCCGGCGCCAGCGCATGGAGCATCCCTGGCGGCGAAGTTACCGCCCTGCAAACCGCAAACTCCAATTTTGCCACGCTTCACGCGAAAGCCGACAGTCCGGCAAAAACATCCATCATTGTAGCGGAAAAGAACACCGCCCGCAAGACGCTGATAGCGAAAATCCGCGGGCTGGTCAATTTCCGCTTGAAAAATCCCGTTATCACCGATGCACAGCGCGTCGCGTTGGGGCTTCATGTGCGCGACACCACGCCGTCGCACATCCTCGCTCCCACAACGCACCCTGAACTCAACATTGACGTGTTGGATTTTCGCCGCCTGAAAATCCTTTTCCACGACCAGGGCCACGACAGCAAGGCAAAGCCACACGGCGTTACCGGCGCGGTGATTATCTATGCCGTGCTCGACACGCCGCCCGCCGACCACAGCGCCCTTACCCGCAGCGTATTGGCAACCCGTACCCCGCACATCCTCGAATTTACCGAAGAAGAACGCGGGAAAACGTTTTACATTGCCATTTGCTGGCAGAATGGAAAAGGACAGAAAGGTCCCTGGAGCGAAATCGAAAGCGCGATTGTGCCGTAATATTGAATTACAGATGAAGAAAATGAAAATCTCCCTGTTGGGATTGGTGGCAATGGCGATAGGACTGGGAGTCTTGTTCGGACAATTTTTACCGGTAGCGGTTGCCCGTATTTTTGTAACCTTTACTTCCCTGTTCGGGAATTTTCTTTCGTTTTCAATCCCGTTGATTATACTGGGGCTGGTTACACCGGCCATCGGTGAACTTGGCAAAGGCGCAGGGAAACTGCTGGCCGTTACGGCGCTTCTGGCATACGGGTCTACTATTTTCTCCGGTTTCTTCACGTTTTTCAGCGCTTCGGCTATCTTTCCGCAGATACTTCCGCAGGCCGCGCTTCCCGCGCCGGAGAATCCGGAACATCAGATGCTCACCACTTACTTCACCGTCGGTATGCCGCCGCTGATGAACATCATGACCGCCCTGCTGCTTTCGTTTGTGCTTGGACTGGGGCTGTCTGCCATTCGCGGGACAACGCTGCAAAACGGCTTTACCGATTTCAGGGACATCGTTACCAAATTGATTGAAAACGTTATCATTCCCCTGTTGCCGCTGCATATTTTCGGCATATTCCTGAACATCACCCTGAGTGGCCAAATAGTCGGCATTCTGTCCATGTTTATCAAAGTGATACTGGTGATTTTCATACTGCATATCCTGCTGCTTTTGATACAGTTTTCAATAGCGGGGCTGACGAGCAGACGGAATCCGCTGATCTTGCTGAAAAACATGCTGCCGGCTTATGCCACGGCGCTGGGCACCCAGTCGTCGGCCGCCACAATCCCTGTTACGCTGAAGCAGACGCTCAAAAACGGCGTGAAGGAAACCGTCGCCGTTTTTGTAATAC
Organism: Dysgonamonadaceae bacterium; assembly: GCA_031260235.1. GTDB lineage: Bacteria > Bacteroidota > Bacteroidia > Bacteroidales > Azobacteroidaceae > Azobacteroides. Next base: position 12,121 of record JAIRKG010000053.1, read on the forward strand.
CGCTCTGCGCCACGATACATCTGGCCGGCAGTACAATGAAAATTGTAGCCTGTGCAATGGCTATCATGTACATGACGGGGCAACCCGTTACGGCTGGCGGTTACGGCGGATTTATTACGATGCTGGGTATTACAATGGTGGCTGCACCTGGCGTGCCCGGGGGCGCTATTATGGCAGCGCTGGGACTGCTGAGCGGTATGCTGGGATTTGACGAAACGCTCCAGGCATTAATGATTGCCCTCTACATTGCTATGGACAGTTTAGGAACGGCCTGCAATGTGACCGGCGACGGCGCTATTGCCGTCATTATTGACAAAATTGCGCCGTCATTTATGCGCAGATGATATTTTAACAATATAACTCTGAATTTTTTATTTTTAAGTAATGAATACTACATATATTATTATCGGTATTGTGCTTGTACTGTGGATTTCAGGAAACTTATACCGCAGGCATAAGAACAGCAGTAAAGTCATTCATGTTGATAAAAACAGATGCTCCGGATGTCAACGCTGCATCAAAAGATGCCGGCGTCAGGTATTGGAAACAGTAGAAGATGAAACAGGAAAACATGTTGTGGTGAAATATCCGGACAAGTGCACCGCTTGTGGAAACTGTTTGGATAAATGCAAATTCAAGGCTTTAAAATTAATCGAACGGAAATCATACATTTAATCATAAATCCTATCCTTGCTTAACATCTCTTTTATATTCTCAATGTGTTTTATTTTAATTTCACCATTATCACCATTTTGTACAGCATCTTTCAATACTCTAATAACTTCATATTTATCAGTATAATTGGCAGGTTCATTATTGGTCATAATTGTATTTATAACATCGATAACTCCTTCCGAATAAGTAATAAATGTTCCTTGTTTCAAAAGTTTTAACACCATATTTCTTTCGCTCCTTGTACCTCTATATAATTTTGTAACGGTCTGTAATAATTCCCTATCTCGTTTATTATTTAATGTGGCAGTATAACCAAAAAAGCCAATAACCACAATTAAAATAATGATAAATAATATGAACATAATTTCCATTTCGTTTCTGCATGTATTGAAAGTGTAGTGTAGCGGATACAGGTTTGTGTTCGTGCGTCAACGTTTTTGACAAAAAATCTTCGAAAACAAACAGTTCCTCTATTTCTTTTGTTAGCTCTACAAGTTCCATCCCTTTTATTTCTTCCGGAAATGCGCCCGGCGAATGACTCCATCCTGATTGATAGTGGCAACTACCTCCAAATCGTTCCGGTGACGTTTTCGTCTTTTCTTTCCTTCGAGCGTCCAGATTCTGTCCTGCTGGCAGAAACCATGTTCCAACCATAATCCGGCATTGTCCCAGACGATTCCTTTACTGTGCTTCACATTGACGGCAAAGATAATTATTTTTTTGTCGTTAGCTTTTCGCTGATACGGTTGCGACACCATCGGTATAACACTGTTAGACCACGTGATTATGACATCAGACAGTTATACGAGTTTTGTGGAAGAAGGGCTTGTTATAGCCTTTCTTTTTGATCAAAAACGACAGCGGACAGCCTACCTCAAAGGCAAAGCAATGATTATTCAGCCTGCTAATACTGTCAGTGGAATAGGAAGTACTAATGCTAAATCTTCAAAAATTTATTGACGAAAACTTACATAATTTGCATTTTTCGTCAATAAGTCGTATCCTTACAAAAAAATTTAGATAATAATACAACGAGAAATTTATTTGAAAAAGTTGCATTCACTGCGAGATACGAACTTGATAAAAGTAGTTACGGGAGTTCACCGTTGCGGAAAATCAACGCTGTTGGAAGTACTATTGTTTTAACAATTCAAATGGGTAAAGGGGATCGAAAAACTCGTAAAGGAAAAAGATTCATTGGCTCTCGAAGAAAGAGAACCAAACTTAACTGTTATGGAATAGCAAAACCAATACTAAAAAAAGAAATAGATTATAAACATGAAACTAAATCTGCAATAGAAAATGACATCGCTAAATTTGCAGATATATATGATTTTGAAGATACTCCGAATGAAAAACAATATAAATATTTGTATCTGTTTGGTAGAGAAAATCTCGACATCCATTTTAAAAGGAAATCTATTTCACATAGTTATTTTTTGTTTTCCAATGATTTTAGCCATAATGCAAAAGCAAGAACAAAAAATAATGAAAACACTATTCTTATAAATATGGGATTGATAAACCATTGCATAGTGAAATATTTACAGAACGATGATCTTAATGATTTTATCAAATCGAAATACCCCGACTTAGCAGAAAAGTATAATACTACTATTAGTAACTTAGCCTTTCAAGTAAGCACACAGTTTACTTATTACCACGAAAGCTCATCTATTTCAATATTCAAAAAAACAAACAGAAAATGAACTTCAAGAAAGAAGTGGTGATGTAGATTTTGATATTATAAGGCATAAGTTAGAAATTAATGCCGATACCTATGCTTCCATTAGCATTGCAACTCATATACATCAATATATACTTAATACTTTTTCCGATAATATCAATCAAGATAGTGTGGTGAGAACCATAACTATAATTTGTGCCTGTCTTTTAGATTACATTTTAACTTTTACAGATAAATATGAAATCTATTTTGAAGAAAATTCTCATCCTCATGCTCTTATCCGACTGCTAAATATAATCTTAAATATAACTAACCATTTTTCTCAAATTCCTCTTTTCAAAGACAAAGGGATAACACTTTCCCCAATCTCCCTTTTTAGAAATATCATTGATTTTCACGAAGAATTAGGAAAAAATAAGATATTCGATACAGTTTTTTCCAAACATATTCAGGAATACGTCAAAAACCCTAAAAAAATTGCATCTTATTTTTCTAAGATAAAGGATTTAGATGATGATGAATATATTGATGCCATGTCAATTTGGAATAAACATGTAGAAACGATAGATTAATTTACATCTGCCTGCCATACCTGCTGCGTTTCTTCTTTTTTCCTTTTATGTGGCAGCGGCATTTCCTCTTTCGGGTGATTCTCCGGTTTCCGGAGCAAGGATTGAGAAAATACCTCTTGTAACATCATCATATAAACTGTAATTGTTTTCGTGCTTCATTTCCAGCTGAACGTTGGTATAAATATCGGAAAGACGGGTATCTTTGACCGGTTCCTGTATTTGTTCCTGCTTCCCTCCGTACAAATCATTGAATACGTTGGTAGAAAGCTACTTGCCCAGACGTGAGTTGTTCAGGACGGAGCATAAAAAAATCCCGTAAAACTTTGATTTTACGGGATTTGTCTGCGTTTGTCCTTCATGTGTCCGAAGGCTTCTGCGGTATGGACGGTACTGCCGATGTGCAATTTTGCCAATTTCCCAACGCCTTGAAAAACACCCTTATTTTGCACTTAATGCAATAACAATAAGCGATTTACAAACTCAAAAACTATTGCAGTGAATTTTATCCGATTGC
>JAIRKG010000023.1 GCA_031260235.1 Dysgonamonadaceae bacterium
GCGTCAGCGTTTCGATATAATAGGAGCCGCCGGAGGGATCGACCACCTTGTCGAAATGACATTCTTCTTTTAGTAATAATTGCTGATTGCGGGCAATGCGTTCCGAAAAGTCGTCCGGCGTTTTGTAGGGCGTGTCGAAAGCGGCGACCAACAGAGAATCTATGCCTGCGATGCTTGCCGACATCGCCTCGGTTTGCGTACGAAGCAAGTTTACGTAAGCGTCAAAAACAGTCTGGTTGAAAGCGGAAGTGCGGGCAAAAATATTCATTTTGGCGGCGTTTTCGTCTACGAAATCCAGACTGTACGCTTTCACGATTTCCGCCCATAACCACCTTGCCGCACGGAATTTGGCTATTTCCATAAAGTAATTTGAACCAACTCCAAAGTTAAATTTAATCTGTCGGGCAGCAACCGCAACCTCCACGTCGGCATCGACCATCCGCCCCAGCAGTTCGTTTCCCCAAGCCAGTGCGTATCCCAATTCCTGCGTGATATACGAACCCGCATCGTTGAATAAATGAGCGTTTACGGCAATTGTTCGGAACATCGGAAGTCCGGCGGCAGCCTGTACGGCGTCTGTCATCACCTCAATCCACTCGGTTTTCACATGGCTTTTGGAAAGGATAATTCCGATAAAATCAATGTTTACCGAACCGCAGATTTTTGTTAAATCATAGTTCTTCTGTTTGAACCAGGCAGTCAGAATCCGGATCAGTTCAACCGATTGCATGTTGCAAGTCTGGAAATTGAGTTCGATGTATTCCGGCAAAATACCGTCCAAAAGAATGGCAATATTTTCCGGATTAACCGCATCGCCTGGTATCTTGAATCCCAACGAATCGACGCCTTTGTTGAGAATATCCAGCGCTTTTTTGTTGGCTCCGGCAAAATCGGCAACATCAATGTCCTGGCGGACAAACCAACTGTTCGCGTCCTTTTTCGTTCCGCGCACGTAGGGGTATATGCCCGGCAGAGATTCGGTTGTTTTCAAACCGGCAATGTCTTCGATACGGTAGAATGGATTTACGTTAAAACCTTCGTTTGTCCGCCAAACGAGTTTCTTCTCGAAATCGACGCCTTTGAGGTCGACGACTATTTTTTCTTTCCATTGTTCAGCGGTGACCGGTGGAAACTCTGGGAAAAGTTTTTCTTTAGTCATTTACAGTATTTTATTAAAATTGAAACGCTTGTTATAAGTTTAACGCCGCAAAGATAGCAAATATTTATTACATAAACCGTAAGCATTGTATACAAAATGCATGGAATCAGTCATGTTCGGGTCGTGCAGCGTAATCTGCCCTCGCAATGACGGGGGCGGTGCCGGATTGCTTGTCGTTCACCTTGTACCTAATAGTTGCACGATATGGACATTGTCAAATCCGTCAGATGTTTTCCGCCATGCTTTCAATAATCCGCATTGCTCATATCCACAGGCGGCGAACAGTTTGAAACTGGAGGCGTTGTTTTCCGGAATACAGGCATACAACTGTTTCAAATGTAAAACGTGAAAAGCGTATTCCTTGACGAGGCCGAGTATTTCTTTTCCGAAGCCTTTGTTGCGATAGGCAGCATCCAATAGAATTCCAATCCCTGCTCGGAGGTTAATCGGGTCGTAATCATACAGGTCAATGGTTCCTATTGACGCGCCGGTTTTTTTATCGACTGTCACCAGGCGTAATTGCCGGTTATGAATCAACCCGTTTGTAGCGCCGAGTAAATAGTCGCGCAGGGCAAATTTGGAATAGGGGGCGATGGTCAAGCCATATTTCCAGAGTTCGGAGTCATTTTCCCAGCGGTATAAATCGTCCAAATCTTCGGGTTCCAATGCCCGCAATACGATGTTTTCGTTTTCTAAATAAGCCATAGTTGTTTTTTAGAAAAATAATCAGTTATTTCCTGTACTTGCAGCAGCCGGGCAAGGCATTGTAACTCTCGTTGCTTGCGCTGTATTTTTCCGTATCGTGTCCGGCTTTTGCGAGGGCTTTTGCTATTTCGTCGAGCGAGGCAGACTGCGAATCAAGTTGCAAATGTAACTGTTTTGTTTTGATATCCCAGACGGCGGAAGAAACGCCGTCTACGCTTTTTGCCGCATTTTCTATCCGCTTTTTGCACATTTCACAGGAGCCTTCGACGTGCATACCTTGATAATGTTTTGCGCTCTCCTTGAGAACATCTGCGGGCGGGTTTATCATGCCGGATTTGCCTTCCAGTTGGGCGGCGGCATCAATGACAAATGCGCCGTTGACAACGATTTCTTCGCCATCACTAAGCCCCGACAACACAATATATTCATTGCCCAAAGAGGCGCCAAGTTCGATTTCGCGCAACTTGAATACCGGCACTCCGGTATCCGGCTGTTTGACGTAAACGACGGAGCGTTTGCCTGTCCACAATAGCGCTGTTTTGGGGATAATGATTTCATTGCCTTTATGTTCCAAATGTGTTTTAACAATAGCGTTGGCATACATTCCGGGCTTGAGTTGTAATCCTGTGTTGGCGGTTTCCACACGGACTTTGGCTGTGCGCGTGGTTTTGTCGAGTAGCGGGTCGATGAAGGATATTTTGCCGGAAAAGGTTTTACCAGGCATGGTTTGCAGGGTATATTCGACATTATCTCCTGTTTTCAGGTAAGATAAGTCTGCTTCATAGGCATCGAATATAGCCCAGACTGAGGATAAGTCTGCCAGGTCAAACAGCGCACCACCCTGGGTGATGTGGTCGCCTTGCTCTACTTTTTTGTCGATAACGATTCCGCTTGCGTTCGCCAGGATATTTACGGTCGGCGAGACTTTACCCTGCCGCTCAATCTCGGCTATTTGCCAATCGGAGAGTTTCCAGAGGCGGAGTTTCTCCCTGGCGGCGTTTAATAATGCGGGCTGGGCTGTTTCCAATTTCTTGGCTTCCAACAATTCCTGCTGGGCGTTAAGCAGGTCGGGCGAATAAATCGTGGCTATCACCTGCCCTTCACGAATGGTTTCGCCGGCAAAGTTCACTGCGAGCGTTTCGATGCGTCCGCTTACGTGCGACGGTAGTGAGTGCAGCAGCCGTTCGTTTGGCTTGATTATGCCGTACATGCGAATTTCCTTGACAGGAACGGTATGTCCGACAGGTGTTGTTTGGATATTTGCCAGGGCGACGGCTTCTTCCGACATTTGAATTGCATCCGGGTCTGGGTTTTCCGCAGTTGTTCCCGCTGTTTTGACGGGGATCAGGTCCATCGCGCAGATGGGGCATTTGCCCGGATGTCCTTGCCGGATGTGCGGGTGCATGGAGCATGTCCATGTTTGCGTTTCGCTTTCGATAATCTGCTCTGTTACGCGGTCGCCGAACAGGAGACGACCGATGAAGATGCCTGCAATGAGGGTCAGTCCTAAAAGGAGATACGTTACTTTGTTTGTTTTCATACACTTTTAATTTTTAATGAACGGTGAATTTATAGATATTAATTTATTGATGTTTGCTACCATTGTATTATAATCGGCGATCGCCTCGGCTGTTTTCATCTTATAATCGAGGAGTTGCCGCTGTATTTGGACGACGCTCGACAGGTCGCCTGCTCCGGACGTCAACGCCTGAAGCGCCAGGTTATAAGCCGTATGCGTTAGTTCCGTTTGCTTGCGGTAAAGGTCTATTTGTCGGGCGGCGGCGTCCAGCCGATGTTTGACTTGATAGAGTTCGGCTTCGAGCATGTTCCGTACGGCGGTATATTTTTCGCGGTTAGCCTGTTGCAAGAGTGCGGTTTCTCGCTGCCGCGCCTTGTATTTCCTGCGATAAACCGGAATGGTGACTGATACCATCGGCATCATCATGTCTTTGCCGTTCATGCCTGCCATTCCGTCGCCCATTGTTTGGTTGACCAGCATATATTGCAGACCGACTCCAAGCATAGGATAGCTCATTTTCCTGTCCATGACGGCTTTGGCGCGGTAGGCTGCGTCTTCTGCGTCAAGCATATTCAGCATGGGGTTTTGTTCGGTTATGAGGGCTATTGACTTCGGAATATCCATTGAAAAGGGGATTTGTTCTAACGTGTCGGGAATTTCAATGTTGGTATCGGGGGGACGGTTGAGCAGGGCGTTGAACATTGCTTTTTCCGCCGTGAGTTCCGATTGGAGGTTTTCTATGTTGGCATCAGCGGCGGCGAGTTCTTGCCGGAGTTGCAAGAGGGTGAACATTGGGGACACGGTAGAACCTTGTTCCAACGGAGCGACATATTGCTTAAGCGCCAATTCCTCCAACTGCTGCAGGAGTTGCATATTTTCCGTATTATTAACTAATTGCTGCCTGAGCCGACATAGAATAAACCATTGTGTATAGACCTTAAGCAGCAGCATGTCGCGCTCTTCCCTGAACTGTTCAAATGCCATTTGCGCCATGTGTTGAGCTTCCGTGCGTGCGGCTTTGCGCGTGCCGAACCATGGGAACATTTGCATTAGTTTTATTTCCGCGACCTGTTTCCCGTCTATAATTTCCATCGGTTTAAGGAAGAAACCGACGTCTAATTCGGGATCTTGCAGGGCGCCGGATTGGGGGATTTTTTGTAAAGCGGCCTGATAGGCAAGGAAGGCGGCTTTGAGAGTGGGGGATGATAGGGTTATCGCACTGTCCAAGGTAGAGTCTTGTCCTAACAAGAACAGGGGGGACGCGGGAAAGATGCTCGCCGCCAATAAAACCATTGTTATTACTTGCTTTTTCATCTTATTTTGTGTTGTCTATTGTTTGTTTTATGATTGAGATTTTATCAGTTTATTTTCCCGCCACCAGCATTGCAGGACGGGCACTACAAACATGGTCATGCTTTGTATCAACATTCCGCCGAATGTTGGGATAGCCATCGGAAGCATAATATCAGCGCCTTTTCCGGAGGATGTCATCACGGGCAGGAGGGCGATAAGCGTAGTGGCAGTCGTCATTGCAGCGGGGCGCACGCGCTTGCGGCCTGCATAAACTACGGCTTCGCGTATTTCGTTTTTCGATTGCGGGTTGTGTTCGAGGAAAACGTTGTGAATATATGTCCCCATTAGCACTCCATCGTCGGTGGCAATACCAAACAGCGCGATAAACCCAACCCATACGGCGATGCTCAAATTAATGGGGTGCATCTGGAATATGTCCCGCACGTTCATTCCGCCAACGGCGAAATTCATAAACCAAGGCTGCCCATATAGCCATAATAATATGAAGCCGCCGGCAAATGCAACAAATACGCCGGAAAAGTGTATAAGCGAAGCGATTATCGTTTTAAATTGAAAATAGAGTACCAGTAAAATCGCCAGCAAGCAAAGGGGAATGATTATCAGCAGGCGGTTTGCAGCCCGCTGTTGCTGCTCATAATTGCCTGTAAACTTATAAGATACTCCTGTGGGAATATTTAATTCGCCTGCGGCAGCCTTGTCTTTCAATAAACGTTCCGCTTCGCGTACAACGTCGACCTCGGCGCGTCCCTGCTGCTTGTCGAAAATGACATAACCCGTAGGGAAAGTATTCTCGCTCCGTATCATTTGGGCGC
>JAIRKG010000126.1 GCA_031260235.1 Dysgonamonadaceae bacterium
ATTATATGCTAAAAGAGTATATTTCTATTCTAAAAGAGAGGAATTCGGAGAAAAAAGCCTCGAAATCGGAGAAAATGAAAGTTTTTTCCGGATTGCTTCGGCTTCGCCTCGCAATGACGGGGTTGTTTTTCCGGATCGCTTCGCTTCGCTCCGGGTGACGGGTGCGGCTTTGCGACCCCACTGCTTCGCAGTTCGTAATGACGTGGTACGGGCAATGACGGGGGTAGGGGCGATTCAAATATATTTATTACTTTTGCAAAAAAACAATGATAACAATTAAAGATAAACTATTTATGTGTAATTTTTTAATTTATATACAGTCGTGAGAAAAGTATCATTTTTATTTATTGCCAGCATGATTTTCGCAGGCGGCGGTTGCACTTTGCAACACAAGGAACAGGATCGTGTGATAAAAACACAAATTCCCGCGCAGCAGGAAGACCGCATCACCGTTACGATAGAGCCGCAGCGCTATTTCGCTTCCCAACTTGCCGACACGTTTTTTTACATAGAAACGATGGCGCCGCAGGGAACCGACCCCGAAACTTATGACCCCAGCCCTGTGCAAATGACTGCTTTGGCTCACTCAAAGGCTTATTTTTGCATCGGCCATATCGGTTTTGAACAGGCTTGGGTGGACAAACTTAAAGCCAATCACCCGCAAGTGAAGTTTTTCGATAACAGCAAGGGCGTTTCACTGATAAAAACGGATGAACATGTCCACGAAGGGCGGCATTACGGCGAAGTGGATCCGCATATCTGGAATTCGCCGCGCGAGGCTTTGACAATAGTGAAGAATATGTACGAAGCGCTGGTGGAGATTGATCCTGCACACGAAGCGATTTATGCCGGCAACCTGCGGAAAGTAACAAACCGAATTATGGAAACCGACGAACAAATCGCCAATATTCTGAACGGATCTTCTTCAAAAGCATTTGTCATTTATCACCCCGCACTGACTTATTTTGCCCGTGACTATGGCTTAAAGCAATACTGCATCGAAAATGACGGTAAAGAACCTTCGCCCGAACAGATAAAAAAACTGGTCGAAACGGTCAAAAGCCTGCAAATGAAAGTCATCTTTGTGCAGCAGGAGTTTGATTTGAAAAACGCGGAGGCAATAGCCCGTGAAACCGGATGTAAACTGGTTGTTATCAATCCGCTATCATACGATTGGAACGGAGAGATGATACGCATAGCTCAAGCCTTGTCCGATGAGTAACGTATTGGTAGATATACAGGATATCTGCGCGGGATATGATGGAAATATCCTGCTGCGGGATGTTTCGTTAAAAATTTATGAGCGGGATTTTCTGGGGATTGCCGGTCCCAACGGCGGCGGGAAAACAACCCTGGTGAAATGTATTCTCGGCTTGCTGAAACCGGTTTCGGGGTGTATTGTTTTTCCCGACAGAGAAGTGAAAAACCGGACAGGCTATATGCCCCAAATCAACCAAACAGACAGGAAATTTCCCATCTTGGCGAGGGAAGTTATCGAATCGGGATTGATGGCTGCAAAAAACAAATCGAAATCCGAAAAGAAAGAAAAAGTCAGGGTAATAATCAAGGAGATGGACATCGAAAATATTGCCGAAAAAGCAATCGGCAAACTGTCGGGCGGGCAGTTGCAAAGGGTTTTACTGGCGCGGGCTATTGTGAATGACCCGAAGCTGCTGATATTAGACGAACCGAGTTCGTATGTGGACAAACCGTTTGAAACGCATTTCTATCAACTTTTGCGGACAATTAATAATAAGGATACGGCAATTGTCCTGGTTTCCCACGACATGGAAACCATCCGATCGTACGCCAAAAACATGGTTTGGGTAGAAGAAACGTTAGACTATAAAACGCTGATTGTATGACGAATTTTATATTTTCCTTCAACGTCGTCGCCCCCCTTTTCGTTTTAATGGCAATCGGTTATTTGGTACGACAAATCCGTTTCGTATCCGACGGTTTCCTGTCGCAACTAAACCGTTTCGTTTTCAAATTCCTGTTGCCGCTGATGGTTTTCCAGGAAATCCGCCTGTCCTGCAAAGGCAATTTTTCAAACGTCAGATTGATTCTCACCGTCTTGATCGGTATAACTGCCGTAATACTTATTTCCGCAATACTTGTCCGGTTGACAGTCAAAAGAAAAGGACAGCGCGGCAGCATGATTCAGGGAATTTACCGGAGCAATTTCCTGATTTACGGGCTTCCCGTCGCAACCGGAATATACGGAAACGAAGCCATCGCCCTGATTACCATGCTGATGAGCATCGTGATTCCTTTCTACAACGCAACGGCGGTCGTTATCCTGGCGCTTCACTCCGAATCGGAAAACAGCAAACCTTCCATTCTGAAATTGCTGAAAGAAATCGCCGTCAATCCGTTGTTTGTCGGCAGTATACTGGGCGTATCGGGCGGGATGATTCACCTGGAATTTCCTCATTTCATAGAACTTCCGCTCGGACAGTTAGCCGCCGTAGCGTCGCCTTTCGCCTTGTTTGTGACGGGCGGAGAATTTAGATTCCGAAGCCTGCGCAACAATATCGGCAAAGTTATCGCCGCCACCGCCGCTCGCCTGATAATCGTTCCGGCAATTGTCCTGTTTATCTGCATAAAATTGGGTTTCAGGGATGTGGAACTCAGCGTGCTGGTTGCTCTTTTCGCTACGCCGACGGCTATTGCGAGTTATATTATGGCGCAGAACATGGGAAATGACGGCGAACTTTCGGGGCAAATTGTGGTGCTGACCACTTTACTTTCATGCGTCACCGTCTTTTTCATTGTGTTTTTCCTGCGGGCTTGGGGATATTTATAAATTCGCTGGTTTTTCTGTTTACGCTTTTTCTTAAACCGGAAATTGAGTAAAAAAACGTACCTTTGCGTCATGAATACAGAAAAGCAAGTATTGGAAAAGATACTGATTTTCAAATTCCAGGTAGAACCAATTTATTCACATGTATTATGAAACTATCCGAATTAAAGCCCGGACAAAGCGGCATTATTATAAAGGTGAAAGGGCGGGGTGCATTCCGCCGCCGAATCATAGAAATGGGTTTTGTGAAAGGGAAAAAAGCGGAAATGCTTACCAAAGCGCCGCTGCAAGATCCCACTGTTTATAAAATCATGGGCTATGAAGTTTCCCTGCGAAAAAGCGAAGCCGAATTAATAGAGATCGTTACC
>JAIRKG010000146.1 GCA_031260235.1 Dysgonamonadaceae bacterium
TGAACATGCAATTCACAGCGCTCGCTTTCCCCATTTTTGAACAGGCTATCGAAGCGTATCACAGGCAGGATGATGTGGACGCAAGCTTTCAAAACCCCTATCCCAACAAGTCTGTTGAATATTATCTCTACCTGAAAAATTGGATTGATACGGTTCAGTGGCATTTGGAAGATATTATCCGCGACCCGGCGATAGACCCTGTTAAGGCTTTGGAAATCAAACGAAGAATCGACAAATCTAATCAAGACCGCACGGATTTGGTCGAATTGATTGACAGCTACTTTTTTGACAAATACCGCAATATCCGCCCTGCGAAAACGGCTTCGCTTAACACGGAAAGTCCGGCGTGGGCTATTGACCGCCTGTCTATTCTGGCGCTGAAAATCTTTCACATGCGCAAGGAGGTCGAACGGCGCGAAGGCAACGAAACCGCCGGGGAAACATACAGGCATAAACTGAATATTCTTTTGGAGCAGCGGGAAGATTTGTCGCTGGCTATCGACCGGCTACTGGAAGACATTGAGGCAGGCAGAAAATATATGAAGGTCTATAAACAAATGAAAATGTATAACGATCCTGATTTGAATCCGACGCTATACGGGAAAAAAGAATTATGACGATTACGCTTGTTATCCGCCTGTCATCCATAGGAGACGCCGCTATGCTGATTCCCGCGCTTTATTCGGTTGCCTCAAAGAATCCCGACGACCTGTTTCTTTTGATTACCAAAAAGTCTCTGCAAGATTTATTCTTCAACAAACCCGACAACCTGAAGGTTTTCCCGCTGCAATCGCAAGACCGGCACAAGGGTTTGGGGGGATTAATCCGTGCGGTGGGAGATATTAACGCCGTTGTTAATCAATACGGCGGCAATTCCAAACCAATCGTCCTGCAAGTAGCCGATTTACACGCCGTTATTCGCTCAACAATCATTGATTTCTTTTTCCGGCTGAAAGGCGCAAAGATTGCGGTAGTGGATAAAAACCGGCGGGACAGGCGGGCGCTTGTCCGCAGGGAAAACAAAGTGTTTCAGCCGCTGCAAACCGTTTTCAGCCGTTATCGGGAAGTTTTCGGGAAATTAGGTTACGAAGTAAGCGTGGATTTTACGGGGCTTTATCCGAAGGGAAACAAAAAAGCCGAAACGTGGATTGGAATTGCGCCATTTGCCAAACACCATAGCAAAACTTATCCCGCCGAACAGATGGAAGAAGTGGTGTGCATTTTGAACAGCCGGCCGGCTACGAAGATTTTCCTGTTTGGGGGAAAAGAAGAACGCCGTTTAACGGAAGAATGGGCTGGGAAATACGAACAGGTAGAATCCGTTGCCGGATTGATGTCTTTTCCCGACGAACTTTCCCTGATGAATCGCTTAGACGTGATGTTATGTATGGATTCCGCCAATATGCACTTGGGTTCGCTGGTCAATACGCCGGTTGTTTCCGTATGGGGCGCGACGCATCCTTATGCAGGGTTTTACGGTTACAATCAAAATCCCGAAAATGCGGTGCAAACAGACTTGCCGTGTCGTCCCTGCGCGATTTTCGGGGGTAAACCTTGTTGGCGGGGCGATTATCCCTGTTTGACGGGAATCGCGCCCAAAGAGATTGTTGAAAAAATCAATTCGTTGATTTCTCTTCCGTCACCAGTTTCCGAAACTCTTCAGCCGTAACGGTTTTTAAGTCCAGCGTAACCTTTTCTTTCAGCAACGCAATTAATTTATTGTCATTTGCTTCCTCATATACCTGGCGAAGGGAAGAAGTCTTGTTCAATATATCATTCGAATACTTTTCTACCAACAGGTCGGACGCATCATTCATTCCGGCTCGCATCAGTTGCACACGTACCCTTTGTTTTGCGGCTTCCTTAATTTCATCATCGTTCACGGATATTGCATAGTTCTTTATTAATTGCTGTTTAATCAAATAATATTTCAAATTCGCTATGATTTCCGCCGAATCTTCTTCGGAAGATTCCGACATTCCGGGGGAAGAAGTTTCCAGCCAGCGTTTCAGAGATGCTTCGGGCAATATTGTTTCACCGATTTTTTCCAGCAGGTATCTATGCACGTCTATCAGGAACTTGGAATCGCTGTCGGGAATTGTCCGTTGCGTGGAGGCTTCTTTGAGTTTTCTGCGAAAAGCTGCTTCCGTAGTAATTATTCCCGGATGGAATACAAGGTCGAATAATTTCTGATTGACTTCCGCTTCTTTATAGCGGGATATTTCTTTAATTTCAAAAGAGAAATCGCCGGTATAATTCTGCACTTCGGCTTTCTGTATTTTCAGGAGGGACGCGAGTTCGGCTGGATTTCCATCATAAGCTTTGCCGGGATTGAAAACGATTGTCGTGCCGACTGCCGCGTCCATGAATCGGGCTTTTTCGTCGTCGCTTTTCATGTAATAAGGCATCATCACGGCGTTTTCATTGATGACACCGCCGGCTTTCGGATTTCCTGTTTCGTCTAATTCGGTTAAGACGCCTTTTACAATATCGTTTCCTTCGACTGTTTCGGCGTTTTCATATTTTCCGTAATCGGCTTTGAATCTTTCAATTTGTGTATTGATGTCATCGTCGCTTGCCTCGATCAAATAATAGGGCAACGTATCTTCTTTCGAGAAGTTAATGTTTATCGGAGGAAGCAGCCCTGCGTCGAAAATGAAAGTAAAATTTTCCTGTTTGCCGTAGTCCGGCAGATTTTCTTCGTTGCGCAAAACAGGCTCTCCCAATATGTTCAACTTTTCCTGTTTCACATACTCGCGCAAACCGCTGGTGACTATTTTCATAATTTCATCAACCAGGATGGCTTTGCCGTATAATTGCTGCATTCTTGAGAGGGGAACCATTCCCTTCCGGAATCCGGGAACAAACGTGGTTCGACATAAATTTCGCAGGTGTTTTTCTACTTCTTCGGTGTAGTCTTCTTTCGTAACATCAACGGTAATTGTAGTGTTCACCGCATCAATTTTGTTCAATGTAATATTCATATTTTGCGTGATTTGTTTGTAAAAGATGGGCAAAGGTAGTGCATTTTTTATAATAATAAAATAATGTCCGTACCTTAGCGCGGTTTTTTAACTCGTGATTCGGTAACCCGTAATTCCCCAATAAGTATGTACAAATATGAAAGCCTTGTGATTGTGTTGAAAAAATATTGGGTAACGCTTCTGTTTATAGCCGTTATTCTGCTTTTATGTTTCATCAATCCGCCCAAAGTTCCGCGTCTGTCCATGACGAATTTCGACAAACTTGTTCATTCCCTGATGTTTTTTGGATTATCGGGAAGCGTATTTTTCGACGGATCGTTTCATTTGAAGCAAAAAGTGGGCGGATGGTCGATTTTCGGCGGCTCTTTTTTGTTTCCGGTCCTTTTCGGAAGCGGGATAGAAATTGCCCAGGAATATCTGACTGTTGCGCGGCGCGGCGACTGGATGGATTTTTTGTATGACGTTATCGGCGTTTGTTGCGGGTGTTTGGGATGTCTGTTGATAAACCGGAAGATTTATTAATGTAACGGTTCACAACAACGCTTTGCAGGTGTAAGAAGCAGAGATGCCCCGCGACTTCCCACCCCCGTCATTACTCCCCGTCCCGTCACCCTGAGCCGCGATAGCGGCGAAGCAATCCGGAGAAACAACATCGTCATTGCGAGGGCAACGCCCGAAGCAATCCGGAAAAAACAAACCCGTCATTGCGAGGCGAAGCCGAAGCAATCCAGCCAACACTCCCCCACCCCATCATTGTGAGCCGCGTAGCGGTGCGGCAATCCGGAGTTTTTTTGTTTATGCTCTTCCTTAAATCGGATGCTTTACATCTGCAAATAATCAAATTATACTTATTTTGTGTTATTTTGATACCGAAAAATACCGGCGTCGATACAAAAAGCATCGACGTCCTCACTAAAAGCGAGGAAATCCTCACTAAAAGAGAGGAAATCCCCGCTAAAAGCGAGGAAATCCTCACTAAAAGCGAGGAAATCCTCGCTAAAAGAGAGGAATTATATACAAAAAGAGTATAATTATATGTTCAGAGAGTATAATTATATACAAAAAGAGTATATTTCTATTCTAAAAGAGTGGAATTAGGATAAATGAAAGTTTTTTGCCGAAAACGCCAACCCCGAGCAGTTGGTTGACTTTGCAGGCGTAAAGGTATTTGAATCGGCAACGGTGGATGTGAATATATTAATGCTTGCAAAGGATAAAAACCGGCAACAAACGCAGGCCTGCGTCGTGAAAAAGGAAGGTATAAACGCTGGGCTACCGTATATAATAATTGTCTGAATTTATATAGGCTATTTCCAATTTATTTTTTATAATTATTCTTCAATATTAATTATTTAAATAATAAAATTATGATTTACGGATACATTCGTGTAAGTACAGACAGACAAACAGTAGAAAATCAACGTTTTGAAATCAATCGGTTTTGTGAAAAAAACGGTTTGGTCGTAGACCGGTGGATTGAAGAAACAATTTCAGGCTCAAAAAGCGTTCAGGAAAGGAAACTCGGCAAACTTCTTAAAAAGATGAAAAAAAGCGACGTCCTGATTTGTTCGGAATTGTCGCGACTCGGCAGAAATTTGCTTATGAT
>JAIRKG010000016.1 GCA_031260235.1 Dysgonamonadaceae bacterium
TTCTTATATATAAAATTTATTATTATTAAAATAAGTTCGTTTTTACTTTCGTAGCGAAAGCAAATAAAAGTTATGATAAAGATAAGCGTCATTTTTTAATTTACAAATATATTTGAAAATAATTCAAAAAACGTCATTGCGAGCCGCGTAGCGGCGCGGCAATCCATTTCTTTTTTTCCTGGATTGCTTCACTGCTTCGCAGTTCGCAATGACGGGGAGGCTGGATTGCCACGCCGCTACGCGGCTCGCAATGACGCAGTGGGGTTGCAAAGCCGCATACGTCACCCGGAGGCGAAGCCGAAGCAATCCGGAAATAACATAATTTAATTTTGCACGCATACTTAATTCTTATTTTTTAGTGATAGCAAAAACCCGACTTGTAAACCCAGTGCCGCCTTTTATTCGTGGAAAGACGTCAAAGACGATTGCCCCGACCGGCGGAAGCTGATCAAGGTTTTTGAGCAGTTCAACGTTGAGTTTGCCGTGGTCAAGTACATAGTTTTCGCCGATAAAGCCTACGGTTGCACCCGTTACGGCAGAATCGGTGTCCGGCGTTTCGTGCCCCACAGCCGCCACGTCCCGCACTTCAATCAAGAACTTAATCGCTTCTAAATCCCAACCCGGATAATGGGCGTTCCCTGCGGCGTCCTTATTTTCATATTCCGCCGGCGCACGCTTCGACCAGTCGCTCCTGAAAGCAACAAAAGCGCCCGCAGGAATTTCCCCGTAAACCTTTTCAAAATCGAGGATGTCCTGCCGCGTCAGCATATAATCGGGATTCGCCGTAACTACAGCAGATTTGTCTATCACGACCAGTGGACAGGCAAATTCGAGTGGGCTGTAGTTGTCCTGTAAACGCCCTTCAGGGTCAAAGTGTCCGGGAAAATCCGTGTGTGTGCCATACTGTCCCGACAGCGTGTACTGATAAGCCAGAAAAACCCCGCCGGTATTCTCAAACGTATAAAGCGGCTTCACAACAAGCGGATCGAACCCGTGCCAATGCGGTGTTTCGGGGCTTACCTCAAAACTCAAATCTACCCACCGATAATCGGACTTGAGCCGCACAAGCTCTTCCCAGAGTTCCTTTTCATTCTTTTCTTCCTTGCCGTCCGCAAACGCGGTAACAGCCAATGTCGCAAACAATGCGAACAATATCATTTTCTTCATTTTCATATCTTTCATCATTTATTCCTTAATTCAAATAGCCTCTCCCGCTCCCCGCACATTAGTATATATTTCGCCTGCGAGATGCAGTTTTTCGAGCACACGCCGCCGCAGTTTGATAAAAGCGTCTTGATTACGGTCGCGTTCGGAACCGATTTCGACATTAATAATTTCGTTAATTCTTCCCGGACGCGCCGTCATGATAGCAATCCGGTCGCTGAGGTAGATGGCTTCGTCCACGTCGTGCGTAACGAGAACGATTGTTGTACCTGTTTCGCTTCGGATTCGGCGTATAGTGTTCTGCAATTCGATACGGGTGAAAGCGTCGAGCGCGCCCAGCGGCTCGTCGAGCAGCAGGATTTTCGGCTCGTTGATCAGGGCGCGGGCTATCGCAACACGTTGCATCATTCCGCCCGAAAGCTCGTGAGGATACGATTTTGAAAAGCCGTCAAGTCCGACAAGTCGGATATATTCCGGTACAAGATCTTTTTTCTCTTTATATATATGGCGTGCTTTCAGACCGATTGCAATATTTTCTTCGACTGTCTTCCACGGGAAAAGCGCCGCCTGCTGAAATACATATCCGCGTTCGTAGCTTGGCTTCTCTATCGCGCGACCTTCAATAAGCAGTTCGCCGACCTGCGGCAAATCAAGCCCTGCAATCAATCGCAGCAAAGTTGTTTTGCCACATCCGCTCGGTCCTATCAGCGAAAGAAATTCGCCCTGCAGTATCTCTAACGACACATTCAGCAATGCCTCCGTCGGCAACCCCAACGTGTCATAATATATCCGGCTCACACCCTTCACTTCAATCATAATCTTATTCTCTTTTAATTCTTAACTCCTCAAAATTCCCTTTTGCCACCGCAAAAAATAATTCCGGAAAACATTTATCACACCAAGAATGATACAGAACGCCACGCCCATAATCACAATCGAAGCATAAACCTTGTCATACGAAGCCCAAGCCTTCGCCCAGTTGATATACCAGCCCAACCCGGCTTTTGCACCAATCATTTCGATGATGACAAGCATCATAAAACACGTTCCCGCCGAAGTCGCAATACCCGTAAAGATACTCGGAACGGCATGGGGGATAGCCACGTGAAACAAGAGAAACCGTTCGCTCGCGCCCAGCGTCCGCGACACCTCAAAATATTCCTTTGGAGTGGAAACAATTCCGTTTGCAACCATGAATGCTATCGAAAACCAAGACGTTAACACCAGCAGGAAAATTCCCGCATAAAAACTTGTCGGGAAAATAATCAGCGCAATCGGAATCCATGCCACCGGCGGAATCACCCCAACGACCTGAAGTACCGGATACAACCAATAATTCCATTGTCTGTTCCACCCTATCATAACGCCTGTAACGACACCGAATATTACCCCGCACGCCAATCCTGCAAAAAACAGCCGCAACGAATGAACCGTACATATAAACAGCATGTTACGCTCGGTGAACAGCGCCTCGATAACTTGCGCCGGTCCCGGAAAGAAAGGCAGTTTCAGAATATCGCTCTTTGTGGTGAGCAGGTCGAGAACCGTCAATGTCAATCCCGCCGCCGTAATAAACTGCGAATAATGATACAGTTTGCTGCGGAACTTGGACGCTATGCCCGGCGCCGTCCACAATATCAGCAACACCGCGACGAACGCCGCAAGTATAATCCGGTAATACAGCGTATTGACCGCTTGCACGTTCGGCACAAGCGCGTCAACCTCCACCGCTACCACAAATGACAGTATTGCCGCCGCAAACCAGCCTTTCGACTGCGGTTTCCAGTATTTCTTATTCGTGTTTATTTCCGAGCTCATGTCCCGATTTTTCGCCATGATTAACTTCCGGTTCCCCTGCCAACACGTCGAAATAAAAGTCTTCAACAAACTTTTCGGGGTCGATACTTGCCGGCAAGAAACCCGTCTTTTTCAATTCCTGCGAAAAGTAGAGCGCATCGTTATGCGCCTGCTGCCTGTTCGTGTGGTCGTGTTTGGAATGATACTTGTAACTGATAAGCAACTGCGTGATAAGCGCCGTATCGGTGTTTGCCACATAATCTTTTTCGATTACTATTTTTGCCGTTTCTTCGGGATTTTCGGCAATCCATTCGCTGGCTTTCTGAAAAGCGCGAAGAATGGCTTTTATCTGTTCCGGGTTTTCCTTTAACTGTTTTCCCGACGCGTAGATGAAACAGCAGTATTTGCCGGCAAACAGCGGATGTGTGTTGATGTCGCACAACACAGTGTAGCCGCGTTTGATAGCCAGCGGTCCCCATGGATCCCACAACGCAACCGCATCAACTTCATCGTTGCCCTTGTCGGCAACAGTGGGCAGGATGTCGCGCGGAAAGGGTATCCATGTAACGTCTTTTTGCGGGTCGATGCCGTTGTTGGCGAGCAAAACGCTTGTTACCGCCATTGGCGAGCCGCCGATTTCGTCCACGCCGATTCGTTTACCGGCGAGGTCTTTTGCCGTCCTGATGTCGGAACCCGGAGGCACCAGCACCTGGATACATCCCTGATGCAGTCCGGCAATTAATTTTATATCCAGACCATTGTACGCCGCCGGAAAAAATCCGAAATCGCCGTTAGCCACCGGAAACCGTCCTGTCGCCAGTCCGACCTTGTTGGTCTCGAAATCGCCGCCGACTAATGTTACGTCAATCCCTTCCTGCTCGAAAAATCCCTTTTCCTTCGCAATGTACGACGGGGCAACGCATGCGCTGCCCGACAATGCCTGCAACTCGACCCGTCCCAATGGAAATTTCTCGTCTGTTGTTTCAATGTGTTTCTTTTTGCCTTCGCCGCTACAGGATGATGCAATAACTGCAACCACAGCAATCAGCATTGTCACTGATGAAATTTTCTCACTCATTTTGTTGTTCATATTTTCTTTAATTTTACTTTATTTGTTATTCTATTTAATTCTCACATTCACAATTCAAAAGAGTGCCTCCTGTCCAATTTTTGCAAAACGGTTTGGAGGGCGCTCATTCATCAACTATTAACCATTAATTTTATTCACTGTATTTATCCTAAATTTTTGACAAAAGTACAGTGGTGTTTTTGTTGCCACAATACCCTATTCATGGTATTTTTTTTAGCTACCACCCCCGTCTTTGCGCCATACACGTCATTGCGAGCCGCTTGCGGCGTGGCAATCCAGAGAAAACCCCCGCTGCGTCATTGCAATTCATGGATTGCTTCGCTTCGCTCGCAATGACGTGTGCGGCGCGGCAACCCACAAAAAACCAAAGCCCCCCAATCGGGAGGCTTTTTCAAAATCCGGCGCAATGCCAAATCCGTGAAGAGTGTTATGCCGGCGTCACGATATTAAAACTGACCGTTTTCGATCCCTTAAATGCATTTTTCCCGTGAATTATCACGCTCGCCGTGCCGGGTTTATCGTTGTTGTGATAAGACAACTCAAAGTCTTTGGCAAATGCAAGTTTTTTCCCTTCATACATGACGTCCGGTATCAAAACAACCGGTTCGCCTTTCCATTCCTGATCGGGAATGGATGCTACCGTCGCCTTGTCGATATTTTTTGCGGCGTGGTGATGATCGTGATCTTTAAAGTAAGTCAACTCGTCGTTGAATTTAAGAATAAACTGCCCCGTCACGTTTTCCCCGTTCATAACCGTA
>JAIRKG010000033.1 GCA_031260235.1 Dysgonamonadaceae bacterium
GGCGTTCAGCGTTCCGTATTTACTGTGATTGTAGGAATGAAATCCCGTGCCTGTAGTTGGATAATTCCAAAATTTCATTACTTGCGCCATTGCAGTTGCCACACAACCTGTTACGGTGCGCTCTCCTTCACTGTTATCATACGGACAATATTGGTTGTAATAGAGCGATTGATCCCATTTTGTTTGTATCAAAGGGGCGACCACCTGTGCCGAAGCAGGCGCATTTTGGTGGATACCGCTTGCTAAAGCCTCCCATTCCGCTTGAATTTCTTCGGTAGCAACAATGTTGTTTTCAATGGCATAGCGAATTTCCTGTTTGTAACCTTCGAGCCATTTTTGCGCATTGGGCGGAATATTATCGGGGTCAAAATTACCGGCGTCGGCATAACCCAAAATCGGAATTGCGCTGTCGTCGCCTGCCACGATTATAAATCCTGCAGAATCAAGATTAAAAACATAAAATTCAGGTGTGGCGTCAGATAAATTGCCGTTTGCCGTCGAATTATTTGAACGCACTTTGTCGACAACTGCGCTATCGGGTTGTACCCAATTGAGCTTCAACGGTTGTTTTGTTCGGTTTGGACTTGGTTTTGTCAATAAAAACGACTGTCCGACTTGTTTGGCTTTTTGCAAACCCACAGGATTGGCAAAAGCAATAATGCTTACGAAAAGCAACGGAAAAAAATAGATTTTTTTATTAGCTGTATTCATACAAATATATATTTAATAATTATGCAAGCGCAAAGATATACATACTCATTTTAGAAATAAAAAAATTGACGTATTCGTCGTCCGCAACGCAATCGGCTATATCGTCCTTGACGGCCAGGACAAGTGCGCCTTCGACATGACGGGCGCAACTGTTACGCTTCTTTTGTCGGGAACAAACACTTTAAAGTCAGGTGAAAACAGGGCGGGACTGCAATCCCCCGCAGGCTCTAGAGGCTTCGTTCGACCAGCCGCCTCATCAAGCAATAAGCCTACGGGGGAAGTCTCCCCCCCCCCCCGCTCCAGCCGCCTGCGGCGGGCTTCCGCTTCCCCCTCTGCGGGGGACACCCCCGCAACGCCCCATCACTGCCCACCCCGTCATTGCCGCCCACCTCGTCATTGCGCCGTACACGTCATTGCGAGCCGCGATAGCGGCGTGGCAATCCATGTTTTTTTCCTGGATTGCTTCGCTTCGCTCGCAATGACGTGTACGGGCTGTATTGCTTCGGGCTTCGCCCTCCGGGTGACGACTACGGTTTTACTGCCATACACGTCACCCGGAGCCGCGAAGCGACGAAGCAATCCCCCTCCCAAGTCAAGAGATGCCGACCTCCCAAGCCAAGAGATGTCGACCCCGCAAGCCAAGAGTGGCCGACCCCGCAAGCCAATAAAAAAAGCCCGACCTGAAACAGAGCGGATGACTGGTGGAAATAGAATGTATTACTTAAATTCAAATATAATTCACTTCCGGCTGAAGTTCAACAGCAAATTTTTTCTTGACAATGCGGCAAATTTCAGCGGCTAAATCCGCAATATCTTTTCCGCTCGCATTTCCCCTGTTAATAATGACCAGCGACTGCTTTTCATGCACGGCAGCCCCGCCTTTCGTTTTCCCCTTCAATCCGCAACGGTCGATTAACCAGGCTGCCGGCACTTTCACCATCTTCTCATCAACCGGATAATGCGGCATATCGGGATAGCGCTTTTTCAAATTTTCGTAATACTCCTTATTAATATAAGGATTCACAAAAAAACTGCCTGCGTTGCCGGTCTCGGCCGGATCGGGCAGTTTGGCTTTCCGAATCGAAATAACCGCCGCCCTTACAGTTTCTAAAGTTGCCGCCCCAGCGCCGATACATTCCCTGATATTTCCATAATCCAACCGCAATTCCGGATGTTTGGACAGTTTATAAACCACATGGGTAATATAATATTTCCCTCTGTTTTCCGGTTGTTTGAAAAAACTGAAGCGGTAGGCATATTTACATTCGGTTTTGGAAAAAATCCGTTTTTCACCGGTCTCAATGAAATAAGCGTGTACCTCTTCGATACAATCGGCAGCCTCTGCGCCGTAAGCGCCGATATTCTGCACAGCTGATGCGCCGACTTCCCCCGGAATCAAAGACAGGTTCTCAAGTCCGCCCCAACCGTTTTGCACACAATGATCCACAAACGAATCCCAATCCATTCCGGCTCCGGCTTTCAGCCATACAAAATCTTCCGTTTCCTCCACCTTCTCAATACCCCGAATGGCAGAATGGACAATGACCCCGTCGAAATCGCCGAGAAACAGCAAATTACTGCCCTGCCCGATATGCCAAAACTGTTGGGAGAAAAAATACTCGTCGCGAAGAAGCCTTTGCAAGTCGGCTTCATTGTCATATTCCACAAAATATCCGGTCTTAACATTCAGTCCAAACGTGTTGTGTTTCAGTAAAGAATAATTTTGTTCAATTCGCATATTTAGTTATATGTAAACACAAAGACCATCTAAAAACTTCGCGTCTTGGTGTATATATGTCAGGCAAAATTACGTGAAATTTTTCAATGATACGCCTGCGGATAAAAATTTTTGTACATTTGCAACCGTATAAAAACTTAATCCAATGAGTAATCATCATCATTCTGAAATCGCGTTCCTCTTTGATTTGGACGGCGTAATCATCGATACAGAGCCGCAGTATGACCGGTTTTGGAACAAAGCAGGAAAAGAGTATCATTCCGGCGTCGAAAATTTGGAAAAACTGATTAAAGGAACAACGCTTTCGAACATCATGTCTCGTTATTTCTCTCATTTGCCGGACGATAAACAAAAGGAACTGGAAGCCGCCAATCATGCTTTCGACCTGCAACTGGAAATGAACACCATTCCCGGAGCATTGGAATTTCTGGTAGAATCGAAAAAAGCCGGCATAAAAACAGGACTGGTAACAAGTTCCGATAATGAAAAACTGACGTCGGTTTTCCGCAAATTATCTATCCGGCAATATTTCGACACAGTCGTATCCGCCGACCGCATCACGGCCGGGAAACCCGATCCCATGTGTTATTTGCTGGCAGCAAAAGACTTAAATATCCCGCCCGAAAATTGTTACGTGTTTGAAGATTCATTCAGTGGGATCGCCGCCGGAAATGCCGCCGGCATGAAAGTTGTCGGATTGTCCACCACAAATGCCGCCGAAAATATTCGCAGCAAAGTTTGGAAAGTAATCCCAAATTTCATACAATTCACATTACCCCTCCAATCTCTTCATTCTTAATTGTCAAAAATGGATGTAAAAATTGAACCATCTTGGAAAGAACAACTGTCTTCAGAATTTACAAAGCCTTATTTTAAGACCCTCACCGATTTTGTAAGGCAGGAATATGCTGCCACGCGCATTTATCCAAAAGGAAGCCAAATATTTAACGCTTTTGAAAAGACACCTTTTGACAAGGTAAAAGTAGTGATTCTGGGGCAAGACCCGTATCATGAACCCGGACAGGCGCACGGCTTGTGTTTCTCGGTAAACGATGGAATTGCTTTGCCACCTTCGCTTCAAAATATTTACAAAGAATTACAGGACGATTTGGGCATTTCTCCGCCGCCGTCCGGAAATCTGGAACGCTGGGCAGAACAAGGCGTTTTGTTGCTAAACGCTACGCTAACCGTTCGGGCGCATCAGGCAGGTTCGCATCAAAACAAAGGTTGGGAAGAGTTTACGGACACCGTTGTTCACAAACTTGCCGAAAGGGAAAAACACCTGGTTTTTATTCTGTGGGGTTCTTATGCGCAAAGAAAAGGCGGGTTTATCAATTCACAAAACCACTTGATTATCAAATCGGCGCATCCTTCCCCGCTTTCTGCTTACAAGGGTTTTTTCGGAAGCCGTCCGTTCAGTAAAGCCAATAACTATTTGGTGCAGACAGGGCAAACGCCTGTTCGATGGTAAGTGTGATACCTTGCAACCAGACACCCGTTCATGGTGTAAACCTCATTTCTTCGGATAAGCCGGAGTATCAGGATAAACCCCCGGATTCGTCTTCAAATCCTCCAAAATCAACTCAATGGCTTTGTTCAATTGTTCGTCAATGCCGGCATATTCTTTGGCAGGGTCGTTATCAACCACATAATCGGGGGCAACGCCATAGCCTTCGATGATGAATTGTTTGCCTTCCGAATCGAAATGTGCAAATTCGGGACGGTTCATCTGACCTCCGTCAATCAGCGGCAACGTTCCACGAATACCGACCACACCGCCCCACGAACGAACACCAACAGTTTTTCCTAATTTGTAGAATTTGAATTGATAGGGAAATAGATCGCCGTCGGAAGCCGAATAATTGTCCAGCAAAAGAATTTTCGGGCCAAGCATCATGCCGTTGGGTTTCGACGCAGGCGTTCCGTTGCGGGGAACCGACATCATTGCCAGTTGCCGGCGTAAACGCTCAATAATCATTGTGGAAACATTTCCGCCGCCATTGCCGCGGTCGTCAATAATCAAGGCTTGCTTGTTCAATTGTGGGTAATAATATTTCACAAATTCATTCAACCCTGCGGCGCTCATGTCTGGAATGTGAATGTAGCCGACTTTACCGCCGGTGGCTTTATTCACTTTTTCGATATTTTCCTGTACCCAGTCGAAATAATACAAAGATGATTCTTCGGCAAGCGGTTTAACAATTACTTTTCGTCCGCCGGGACCCGTTGCATTTTTATTCAGCGTTAATTCGACCTGTTTTCCAGCTTTATCGTAAAGAGCGGCGTAAATATTGCTTATGTTTTTCGTGGATTTTCCATTGACATGAGTGATGAAATCTCCGATATTAGCATCAATGCCTATTTCCGTTAGCGGGGAACGAAGTTCAGGCGACCAGTTTCGTCCGTCCAGAATTTTATCAATTCGGTAAAATCCCGATGTGTCACGGCTCAACCGTGCTCCGAGCAAACCGGTGAAAATCCGTTGTGGTTCTTGTTTGTCGCCACCTGAAATATAGGCATGGCCGCAATTCAATTCGCCAATCATTTCGCCGATAATGTAATTCAAATCGTTCCGGTTATTGACATGTTCCACCAACGGTTCATATTTCCTGCGGATTTTCTCCCAATCCACACCGTGCATATTGGGATCGTAGAAAAAATCCCGCATTTGTCGCCAACATTCGTTGTAAATCTGCTTCCATTCGGCATGGAGGTCAACAACGGTTTTTATGTCCGAAAGGCTAATTGTTTCGTCTACATTCGCTTTTCCGCGAGGCAAATCCATCACTACATAATTCTTTCCGGAACGGACAAGAATTTTTTTCGCGTCAGGCGTGATTGCAAGCAGTTGAAAAGCACCTATTTCGGTTTCCTTTGTCTTTTTCAAATCATATAAATACAAGTTCCCGCTTCGATTGTAGTAAACATTACCTTCGGAACAAAAAACATTCCCATACCAACCCGGCGGAACGTCAATTTCCAAAGACCTGCCTTTGATTCCGTCGAAATCAATTTCTATATTCGCACTTTCTTTTTTGCCGGAGTCTTTTTTATCATCCGCTTTGTTTGCAGTATCGCTTTTAATGCTTGCTTCGTCATTTTCATAAGCATACGGAGAAGGTGTTGATTTTTTCAATGTGACGAAATATAATTTATCCATGTTGTCATAAATGGTGTTCCATTCGGTGCTTCCGTAAGTCGGACTGAAATTGCGGGAAGAAGTGAACAGTAAATATTTTCCGTCTTTACTGAAAGAAGGGTTGTACGAATCGAACCATTCATCGGTTGCAACTTGCTTTTCTTTGTTTTCCAAATTATAGATAAGTACTACGTTTGTCGTGTTGAATCGCGGCAAAGTGTAAGCAATCCAACGGCTGTCGGGCGACCATACGAAACTTCGGATCTCTCCGTCTCGTGTCTGTTCAACGTCGGTCACTTTTTTGGAATCAATGTCCACATAACGCAAACGTTGCATTTTGTCGCTCCAGAGAATTTTTTTGCTGTCGGGCGACCAGTCGAATCCGTATTTATATGTATCGCTGTTTATGGTAATTTGAACCGGTTTTTGCAAGCCGTCCTGAGATTGAATGTAGATTTCGTCTTCGCCGGTAGCGTCGGAAATATAGGCAATCCATTTTCCGTCTGGCGACCATTGGGCGTTGCGTTCATGAATGCCTGATGTTTCGGTTAGATTACGGGTAATTCCCGATTTTACGGGTACAGTATAAACATCGCCGCGAGCGTTCACCACAATGCGGTTACCGTCGGGCGAAATATCCGCGCCGTTGATTCTGCGGGATGCGTCTATCAATTTGGTTCGTCCGCCGATGAAATCTTCTTTTAGGTAAACGGTAATTTTTTCTGTTGTTTTGCTTGCGATATCAAAATTGTAGATAAATCCGCCGTTCTCGAAGACAATAGACCGGTCGCCCAGACTCGGAAATTTAATATCATATTCTTTGAAGTCGGTCACTTTTTGCGTTTGTTTTGTTTCGGTATTATAACAGAATAAATTCATAATCCGGTCGCGGTCGGAAATAAAATAAACTTCTTTTCCCGTCCACATCGGGCAAATATCTTGATGAGGATTGTTGGTGATATTTTCTATCTTT
Organism: Dysgonamonadaceae bacterium; assembly: GCA_031260235.1. Taxonomy (GTDB): domain Bacteria; phylum Bacteroidota; class Bacteroidia; order Bacteroidales; family Azobacteroidaceae; genus Azobacteroides. The sequence goes on from JAIRKG010000033.1 coordinate 6,562, forward strand.
TGGGTGGTGAAATCGTAAATCCAGACGTCGTCGGCCATTCCTCCCTGATAATATTTCCATGTACGAAATTCGCGGAATACCCGATTGTAAGCCAATTTGGATTTGTCGGGCGAATAGGAGCAAAATCCTCCGACAGGCAGCGGAAGTTCTTCCGGCAAACCGCCGTGAACGGAAGCCAGATATAATTTTCCTTTGAAATCATTGAAAGAATGCATCCGCGAGCGGAAAACAATTTTTTCGTTGTCTTTCCATGTCAAAGCAATGTTATTTGGACCCATGCGGTCGGAAATATCGTCGCGTCCCAAAGTTGCCGTATAAGTCAGCCTGACCGGTTCGCCGCCTTCGGCAGGAATAGCGTAAATTTCGGTATTGCCGTCATATTGAGCGGTGAAAGCGATGCGGCTTCCGTCTGGCGAGAAGCGGGCAAACATTTCGTAACCATTGTCATTAGTTAATTTACGCGCCAAACCGCCTTTCGAAGATGCGGTATATAAATCGCCGGAGTATGAAAATACCAGTTGGTTTCCGTGAATAGCAGGAAAGCGCAGCAGTCTGGCTTCCTGCTGAGCCGAAGCGGTGAAAAGACCTGCAACGGCGGTTGTCAATAAAAAGATACGTTTGTTCATAATTAAATAAAATTGCAATACAAAAGTAGCATAATTATTTCGTACCGAAATAATTATTGGCTACCTTTGCGAAAAAAATGCCAAAATGGCTTACATATTTTGAATTTGGGAAGCCCTAAAATGAATTAAGAAGACTTTTGCGTCTTAGCATACAATCATTAGCTTATAAAATTATAAACAGATGAAATCAACAAAATTCACTTTATTATTAACAGTTTCCCTGTTATTTTCAGAAAACCTCACAGCTCAAGCAAGCTTCGATTGGAATCAGGATTTGAAAATTCTTCAGAAATACTTACAATCAACGCCGCAAAAAACGGTGAACAGCAATGTGGTGAACACTGCTCTCTTTTTTTTGAATACTCCTTATGCCGACCATACTTTGGAAACGTTTGATGCGGAAGATTTAACAATCAATTTCCGTGAGTTGGATTGCCTGACTTTTGTCGAAAACTGCCTTGCTTTGTCCCGGATGCTCCGCTATATGAATTCCGATACAGATCACTTTGAACGGGAATTGAGATTGATTCGCTATCGGAACGGCATTGTAAACGGCTATACTTCCCGATTGCATTATGCTTCCGATTGGATTTTCGATAATATAAAAAAAGGCGTTTTAGAAGATATAACTCATGCTTTGGGTGGAAAAAATTTTAAGCCGAATGTGTTTTTTATGTCAGAAAACTATCAGGAATATAAACAGTTAAAGGATAATCCGGAGATGGTGGAGGAAATCAAAGCGATAGAACAGGAAATCAGAGGGCGCGGAAGTTATTACTTTATCCCAAAACAGGAAATCAACGCTCGTCAAACGTTGATAAAAAACGGGAATATTATTTGTTTTACAACTTCTGTTGCCGGTCTGGATATTTCTCACATGGGGATTGCTTATCGGCATAAAGGACAATTGACTTTTATTCATGCCTCGTCCACAGCCAAAGAGGTAATCATCAATCCGAAATCTCTAACGGATTATTGCAACAAGATTAAAACCATTACTGGCATTATTGTATTGCATCCTTCATCGTATAATCCGGATATGATTGACGAGTAATCCGTTTATACACCGAAAGAAATGCCCATCCTTTCTCCATGCAAAATCAAGTCGTTGTCGTGAGTGACCATTTTTGTTTTTCCGGCAATATCTTTCAGCGGTAGTGAAGTGATTTGTCCATTGACAACGGAAACCATTCTGCCGAACATGCCTTTGGATATCAGTTCGGTAGCATGACCGCCCAGGCGGGTGGCTAAATTCCGGTCGTATGCCGAAGGACTTCCACCTCTTTGGACGTATCCTAAAACCGTTTCGCGCGTTTCGATTTTTGTCCCTTCAAAAATTTGCTTTGAAAGGCGGGAAGCAGGGCTTCCTGCAATTCCGTCCAGTTTCAAACCTTCTCCTATGGCTACAATTGAATAGGCTTTGCCTTTTTTCGACCGTTTCAGAATGGTATCATTTACTTTGTTGACGTCGCAACCCAGTTCCGGCAAAAGGATAACGTCGGCGCCGCCGGCCATTCCCGCATGAAGCGTGATCCAGCCTGCTTTATGTCCCATCAGTTCGATAACCATTACCCGATTGTGTGAGGAAGCCGTAGAATGCAGGCGGTCGATGGCTTCCGTTGCAATATGTACCGCCGAATCGAAGCCGAAAGTAATGTCTGTCCCAAAGACGTCATTGTCAATTGTTTTGGGTATTCCGATCACATTGAGCCCGAGTTGTGAAACTTGATAGGCGGTTTTTTGCGTACCGTTTCCTCCGATACAGACTAAGCAATCAAGTCCCAAACTTTTATAATTCTTAACGATTGTTTTGGGCTTTTCTTTGTCGTTGCTTTCCAATAATTGTTTGAAAGGTTTTTCACGGGAAGTGCCTAAAATTGTTCCGCCTAAATTTAATAGCCCTGATAATTTCTTATCTCCCAATTGTGTACAGTTTTTGGCGAGCAAGCCTTGAAAACCGTAACGAATTCCTATCACTTCCATTCCGAAGTGGTTAAGGGCTGTTTTACCAACTCCCCTGATTGTCGCATTTATTCCCGGACAATCTCCCCCGGAAGATAAAATTCCTATTTTCATAATGTGAATAAATTTGTACGCCGAGACGCTAAATTATGAGTATTTTATTTTTCTAAATTTTCGTCAATCGCTTCTATTTTTTTGACGGTGAAGTTCAATTCTTCTTTCAACTTGTTTATTTTCAGGTTCAGATCTTTTATCAGATTGCTGCCGTTTTTCGAGGAAACTGAAAAAAAGCCTATGTTATTTTCGTAAGTTTGAATCTCACTTTTAAGTTTTTCATAGGCACGTATCAGTCTCTCGCGTTCGCCCCACAATCTATTTTTTGATTGTTCGTCGGAAGCAATATAACCCAAATCGGATATGAACGATTGCAAGCGCTTTTCTAATTTGTCGATTTTCAAGCGATCGGCCTGTTTGTCTATCGCAGCGTCATATTCCTTATGCAGTTTTTCTTTTTCGTGGAGTGGAACCAAGCCGATATTGTTCCATTCGTACATTAATTGATGGAATTGAAAAAGGGCTTCATCTTTCGGTAAATTAACGTCAAGTTCGTTTATTTTCCGGATAATTTCCTTTTTCCTGTTCAAGTTTTCATCTTTTTCCAATTTTTGAGAAGAAAAAGAAAGGTCTTTCTGTTCAAAAAAGTAATTACAGGCGGCTCTAAAACGCTTCCACAGAACAGCGACGAATTTTTTTGAAACCGTACCTGTTGCGTTCCATTCTTTTTGCAAAGCGACCAATTTGATGGTAGTTTCTTTCCAGTCCTGACTGTCTTTCAGGGCTTCGGCCTGTTCGCAAATGGCTTCTTTCTTTTTCAGATTTACATTCATCGTTTCCTTAATTTCCTGGAAAAAGAATTTTTTATTCTGAAAGAATACATCGCATAATTTCCTGAACCGTTCATATACTTCTACTTCCGTACTGCTTTTTTTCGAGGCGTAACCGGTGGTTCTCCATCTTTTCTGAAGTTCGACAACCCGTTTGTTTTGTTGATTCCATTCCTTGAAACTTGAAAGTTTGGAATAATCAATAGCCTCCATTTCTTCGCAAATCGCGATTTTTTCTTTTATGATTTTTTCTTCCGCCAGCCGCAAAGTATTGAAATACTCCTGATGTTTTTTATTAATTACGGAAGACGCCGTTTTGAATTTTTCTCTGATTTCTACCCGCAATTCCTTGGCAACAGGTCCTATTTCCCGCCATTCCCGATGAAATATCTGCAACTGATAGGAAGCGGAAATCACATTTTTTTCATTTGCTAATTTTTCCACCGATTCGATAAGTCCCTGTTTTAATTCAAGGTTTTTCTTGAAATCATAATTTCGCATTTCATTGTTGATTTTCAGCAAGTCGTAGAATTGTTCACTGTAATACTGATAATCTTTATGTAATTTATTTATAGCCGTTTGCGGAATTTCTTTGATTTCTTTCCATTGCTGTTGGAGTTTACGATATTCGACATAAATTTTAAAGAAATCGTTTTTACTTTCGATTAATTCTTTCAATCTTTCGATAATCACCTGTTTCCGAAGCAGATTTTCGTTCTGTATTTTTTCAGTTTTAGCCGCTATAACTGCTTTTTTCTTGCGGAAAACAGCCAGTAACTCTTTTAATTTGTCTTCAAGGGCGTCGGTTGCAGGTTGAAAATTTTCCAAAATGCCGCCTTCGGCGATAAAAGCGCTCTGAGCTTTGTCTGTTTCGATTTTTTGCTGTTTATAAAAAGCCCGTTTCAAAGCTTCTACTTTGTTTTTAACGGCGCGGGAGATATCCTGTTGGACAGTTTCGGCGAGTAGATCAATAATTTGCGTTTTATCTAAACCGGAGGGAATTTCTTCTTTTTCCCCGTGCAAAATTTCCGGCGAGAAGGAGGGGATTTCTTCGGACGCTTCGATTTCCGGCGCTTGTTCATCCGGATTTTCGATTCCCTGCGCGCTTTCGACGAGCGATTCCACATGGATTTCAACATCCGGTTCCGCAGGTGATTCTACATTAACACTTTCGTCGGAATTAACCTCAACAGACTGTTCAGCAATTTCTGCCGTAATTGCAGGAATTTTAATTTCTTCGGATACGTTTTCGTCTTCAAAAAGCTCCAAATCGGGAATTTTACTCATAATATAAACTTTTATCTGGATTTATTACTGCAAATGCGCTTCAAAGGTATGGATTTTTTCTTAATATACGAAAATTGTATACCTTTGCAGGCAAATTTATTAATTCATGTTACGCATAATCAAGCAAAATAGTTCCATTTGATGTACGTAATATAAAACGCTAAAAATATATTTACGAAAGGAAAATAATATGAAAGAAGGAATAAAAGTGAAAGAATTGGAAAGTGTTGTCATCCGGTTTTCGGGCGATTCGGGCGACGGAATGCAACTCGCAGGCACACTTTTCTCTAACCTTTCTGCGGAATTGGGCAATGATATTATCACATTTCCCGATTATCCGGCCGAAATTCGCGCGCCACACGGAACGTTAAGCGGCGTTTCGGGATTTCAAATGCAAGTAGGCGCAAAAAAAGTTTATACGCCGGGTGATAAGGCGGATGTTTTGATTGCAATGAATCCGGCGGCGCTAAAAGTGAATGCACAGTTCCTGAAACCGGATACGGTAACGATTATTGATACGGATTCTTTCCAACCCAAAGATTTGGAGAAAGCGCAGTTCAAAACAGACGATCCGTTTAAGGAATTGGGATTAAACTCTTTGCAAATAGTTGCGGCTCCTGTTACCCAACTTTGCAAGGAAAGTTTGGAAGGCATTGCCGACAACAAGCAGGCAATTCGCAGCCGGAATATTTTTGCTTTGGGACTGATTTGCTGGTTATTCAACAGACCGCTACACATTGTCGAAAAACTCTTGTCCGAAAAATTCAAGAAAAAACCCGACATTTTGCAAGCCAACTTACTGGTCTTACAGGCAGGGTTCAACTATGGATACAATATCCACGCGAGCGTTTCAACCTACCGCATCGAAACAACTTCCTACAGGAAAGGTTTCTATACCGACGTAAACGGAAACAAAGCTACGGCTTACGGTTTGATTGCCGCGTCCGAAAAATCCGGCTTGCCTCTGTTTTTAGGTTCTTATCCGATTACTCCGGCAACGGATATTATGCAGGAACTGACCGCCCGCAAAGAATTAGGCGTTAAGGTAATGCAAACGGAAGACGAAATCGCGGGAATCTGCACGGCAATCGGCGCTTCTTTTGCAGGAAATTTGGCGGCGACAAGCACGTCCGGTCCCGGCTTAGCATTAAAAAGCGAAGCCATCGGATTGGCGGTAATGGCTGAAATTCCGTTGGTTGTGATCGACGTGCAGCGTGCCGGACCATCAACAGGGCTGCCGACCAAAAGCGAACAGACCGATTTGCTACAAGCCCTGTATGGAAGAAACGGCGAAAGCCCCGCCGTTGTCGTCGCCGCAAGTTCCCCGACCGACTGTTTCGATGCTGCTTTCATGGCTTCCAAGATTGCTTTGGAACATTTGACTCCCGTTATTTTGCTGACCGACGGCTATATTGCCAACGGCTCTTCGGCTTGGCGTATTCCCGATTTGGAAGAATATCCCGAAATCAAACCGCCTTGTGTTAATCCGGAACAGAAGGAAAGCTGGACGCCCTATTTGCGCAATCCCGAAAACAGTGTCCGTTATTGGGCGATACCCGGAACGGAAGGTTTTATGCACCGAATCGGCGGACTGGAAAAAGACAATAAGACCGGCGCAATCAGCACCGACCCCGATAATCACCAAACAATGGTAAGCCTGCGGCAATCGAAAATCGACAAGATAGCCGATTATATTCCATTGCAGGAAGTGTTGGGCGACGAAGACGCCGACACTCTGATAGTAGGCTGGGGCGGTACTTTCGGACATTTGCACGAAGCGATGGAAAAAATACGCGAAACGGGCAGGAAAATAGCATTCGCGCATTTCCGTTTCATCAGTCCATTGCCGAAAAATACGAGCGAAGTTTTGAAGAGATATAAAAAGGTGATTGTTATTGAACAAAATCAGGGACAATTTGCCGGTTACCTCCGGTCGAAAATCGACGGGTTTAATCCCTGTCAGTTCAATCGCGTTAAAGGGCAACCGTTTGTTGTTGCTCGATTAGTGGAAGAAATAAGGAATATTACCCGCATATAGACGGCAATAATTGAAAAGTATTGTGCAGTCTTTGAGAAGTACTTCCCGGTCTTTAAGAAGTATTTCCCAGCCTTTAAGAAGTATTTCCCGGTCTTTGAGAAGTACTTCCCAGTCTTTAAGAAGTACTTCCCAGTCTTTGAAAAGTACTTTGCAGTCTTTGAAAAGTACTTCGCAGCCTTTAATTTTATATAAGTATAATGAGAATTTATCTTAAATATGGAGTAACCAAACACGGAACTAAAGAATTCCATAATATACCATTTCCTTTATCTGTACTATGGGAGAATAAAAAAGCGTTCTTAATTTATCTGTTTTTCTTTTATTGGGGGACAGGTCTATTTTCCCAATCCTTACCAAAAACAGACAAGGCGCTGGAAGACTTTGCCATTATAGAGTCTCAAAACCGTTTCATTGATAATCTGAGTATTGGGACAGGGGAACAGGCCGGCAAAGCTTATAATCTGCCTGTCGGAATAAAAAAGATCATAGGGAATATCCCCTTTACCCTTGCGATCACCAATGTACGTTTCGGTAATCAATACGGAGAATTAACACTTCTGATGAAGATGCGTATTCCCCAGGGAGGCAATACCAAGGATAAAGAATTGCTATTCGGAGCTACAGATATTAAAATAACCAATACCGGTGATTTAGCTGGAGATATTAAATTATCCTTGTTAAATAATATTCCCCTTTCTTTGGGTAATCTGGGAGATGTCGTTTTCAAAGGCAGCCTGAACGACAGTACGGGAAGATCCGAATCCAATACCTGTGTATCTCTTGACTGTAATGGCAATTTCAAAGAATTGTCTATAGATGCCGATATCGTGTTGAACCCGAATACATTTGTGTTGGCGTCAGATAACAGTAAGCCTGTAACCGGCAGTTTCCAGACCGTTATCCATGACTGGAACGACCTAATCGCAGCTATTTCACTTCCTGCTTTCGAGATAAAAGGAGCGGAAGGGTTTGAATTCAGCTTGACAAATGCGACATTGGATTTGAGCGATCTGAAAAATCCCGTATCATTTACCTCCGATCCACAATACTTCAGGGATTACTTTACCTTACCTGATCCGGACTTATGGCGGGGGCTGTATATAGACCGTTTTATCTTAACGCTTCCCGAACAGTTTAGGAATAAAAACAGTGGCGACAGGATTCACTTGGAAGCCTCATGCCTGCTTATTGACGAAAACGGAATCACGGGCAATATAGCAGGTAAAAATATATTATCGCTGGAAACCGGAGATGCTTCGGGGTGGGGATTCTCGGTAGACGATTTTCGGTTATCACTGTTAGCGAATAATATCAGAGGTTTTGGTTTCGGCGGACAGATCAATATCCCAATCTCGGAGAAAAGCCAGCCACGCCCTTATGAAGCATACGTATCCAATAATGAATACCTGTTCAAGGTCAACTTGGGTGAAAATCTCTCATTTGATATATTCGGAGAAGCTAAAATGTACCTTGATTCGACTTCCTACCTGTTGATGCAGGTGAAGGACAAGCGTTTTTGCCCGAAGCTCGTTTTGAACGGATCGATGGGTATCGACAGGGACGGTCTTCAGATGGAACAGGTTATTTTCAAAAAGTTGGCATTCGCGACAGAATCACCCTGTTTTTCGGTAGAATCGGTCGAATACGGAGGGAAAGTCAAACTGAATAACTTTCCTGTTACCGTCAGCGACGTGCGCTTTAAAATGACTAACGACATAGCTACGCTTGGATTCGACATAAAAGTCAACCTGATGCAGGAAAAAATCGCGGCAGGAGGACGCATGGAACTTGCCTCGCTCTATAAGGATGGTTTCTGGAAATTCCAGGGACTCAATATCGGAGCAATCAAACTTGAAAACACACAATTGGCAGGCTTTAGCCTCGATGGAGAGATACGGATAGAAAAAGATCACCCCATATACGGAAATTATTTCGGAGGATATATACAGGCAACTTTCGACGCTTTATCATCAGGCCTGAAAGTCGAGGTTGCTTCCGTCTTCGGCAATAAGGATTTCCGCTACTGGTATGTGGAAGGGCAGGCAGAATTCAAGGGAACAGGTGTCCCTGTAGGCCCTGTATTCCTGAACGGATTTACCGGAGGCGCTTACTACAAGATGTCGCCTGCCGGAGAAAGCAAATTCCAGGCATACGCTCCGGACGATAAAGTCTCCTTAGGACTTAAAGCCGGAGTTTCATATCATATCGAGAGCAAGCAGGCTCTAAATGGAGATGCTCTTTTCGAAATGATTTTTTTATCCTCAGGCGGCATAAAGAATATCCGCTTTTACGGCAGCGCACAGTTTATGTCGCCGCTTGATGTGAGCGGCAAATTAGGCGAGCTCGGCGACATGTATAAGAAAGCCCAGGCAAAAGTTGAAAATATCAGCAACAGCTTAACGGACAAACTGCCGGGCAATATGTCCGGCTCGGATATAACTAAAACGATATTACCCGACCTTAAACTGTCAGGGGCAATCAATGCCTACATGGCCATGGACTATGATTTTCCTTCGAAGACCTTCGATGCCGATTTCAAGGTTATGGTCCATGCGCCGGGCGGTATATTACGCGGGACAGGTAATAATAATGAAGCCGGATGGGCTAAGCTCTACTGTTCCCCGCAAAGTTGGTATGTGCATGTAGGTGCGCCAAACAATCCTGTCGGGTTAAAACTTGGACTGGGTCCGTTATTTTTAAGTACGCAATCCTACTTTATGCTGGGTGATAAGCTGGAGAATCCGACTGTTCCTAAAGAAGTTATTGATATGCTGGGAATCACTCCCCAGCAAGCGGATTATATGAAAAGCCCCGACATGACGGCGGCCGGCAAGGGTGTGGCTTTCGGCTCACGTTTCTCGTTCGATACGGGCGACCTAACCTTCCTTATTCTTTATGCGCGGTTTATGGCAGGAGCAGGTTTTGATGTTATGCTCCGAGATATGAGTAATTATGCCTGTGACGGGAGTAGTACACCTGTCGGATTGGATGGCTGGTATGCCAACGGACAGTGTTATACATACCTGCAAGGGGAACTCGGCGTGAAAATAAAACTCCTGTTTATCAAAAAGAATGTTACGGTTATTAACGGTTCAACGGCCGCCCTGTTGCAGGCAAGACTTCCGAACCCTACCTGGATAGGCGGGCAGCTTGCCGTCCGGCTGAATGTACTGGGCGGGCTTGTCAAAGCCAATATGAAAATGAAAATGAGCTTTGGTGACGACTGTAAATTAGTTGCACTCAACGGAGACAGTTCCCCACTTGATATGCCTTTGATAGCCGACTTAACGCCTTATGATAAAGATACGGATATAGATGTATTCCTTTCTCCGCAGGCTACTTTCAATATGCCTTTAGGCGAATCTTTCGATATTGAGGACGACAACGGGAATATAAAATCATACAGGATAAAACTTGCTGACTTTTCTATAACAGATGGCAAAAACCAAAAGGTCGAAGGGAAGGTGAAAATGAATAATACTAACAATGCGGCCTCTTTTGAACCGAAAGAAATACTGCCTCCGAATCACGATATGAAAGTATCTGTTTCTGTAATTTTTGAAGAATACAAAGGAGGAAGCTGGTCTACAGTTTCACAGAACGGGAATATAGTCAGGGAATCTAAAGAAGCTTCATTTAAAACCGGCGACGCTCCCAATTATATCCCTCTTAGCAATATAGAATATTGTTATCCGGTTATCGAACAGCGGAATTTCTTTAAGGAAGAGGTAAATACCGGCTATGTACAGCTAAAGAAAGGACAGAGCTACCTGTTTCCGGAAAACTTTAATTATACGGTCTCATTTACAACTAAGAATAGCACGTCATTAAATTCAACATTCAAATACAGCAGTTCCGATTCGCGCATTACTTATTTCCTGCCTGATGTCATAAGCCAGACAAACTATGAGCTGATATTTGCCGCATCCACAGCCGGACAAACAGAGCAAACGGCGGAAACACGGAAAACGACCAACACATTGACTGACGGTAGTGGAGAATCTTTCTCTGTAGACTATCTGCAGCAGGCCGCACAAAAAATTACAAAGGATGGAGTACTGGAAATCCTGAAATACGCTTTCCGCACAAGCAAATACAATACTTTCGGGCAAAAATTGGCAGCATTGCAACTGGAGCCAACTTCCCGTTATGTAAATACGGATGTACGCTCATTGCTCCTTAAATCGAGGAACAGCTACGAAACTTTCGACGAAGCGGAGCTTACAGGTAACGACTATACGGCAGGAGCGCCTCTGATATCTGCCCAAGATATGATTGATAATGATTATTACACAAAAGATATCGCGCCTTTAGTCTATAACTGGTATCCGCAAAAAGGAATTTCTATTACCGGCAGGGATGTAAATGAGTACGGCGTACCGCCAAGTAAAGCTTTCCCATTGTATGACGGGTATCTGGGCTATATATCAGGGAATACCTTTAACGATTTTATGTCGAAGATACTACCGTTCGTATATGAACTGCCGTATTATTACAGTAAAGACTATTATGAGTTGAGGACAAAAGCAGTGAATTCATTCGATACGGGTATTAACATCCAGCCGTTGATGCCGTTGATCAACAGCAGCTTCCCGTTTATCAGGCAAGGAAACTATAAAACAATTTTCCGGTATAACCTTCCGGGCGGGAAAGCAGGAACTATCAGGCAGATTGATTATATAAATACACTGGACTGGCGATAATAATTTTACACATCCATAAAATTACGGAATGATGAAAAAACTTATGATATATTTATTCTTGTTACAGTTTGTACAGAGTAACATTACATTATCAGTTCAGGGGTATAATGCTATCGCAACACCAATAGAAAATATTCGGGCCAGAGGTTTTGTTGCAAATAAGAATGAAATAAAACTTCGCTGGTCTCCGGCAAATACAAGAGCATGGTCTGACGGGATTAAATACGGATATACAATCAAACGCTACACTGTAATGGTTGATAACAGGTGGCAGGAAAAACCGGATGAAACATTACTTACCGACAACATCAAACCACAGCCCTTGGCAGGATGGGAAGAGTATGCTAATAAGTCGGATTATGCGGCCGTTATGGCACAGGCATTTTACGGTGAAGACTTTGAACTTAGCGCTTCGGGGAATAGTGATATCGGCAGTATAATTAATCAGGCAAACGAGTTGGAACAGCGTTTTTCCACTTCGGTCTTTATGGCTGAATATGATTATAAGGCAGCAGTACTGGCCGGCTGGGCATGGACAGATAATACGATAAAGGAGAACGAGCGTTATCTGTACCGTATTTACCTGAACCGTCCGGAAGCCCTGCAAGGAGATACTGCGGCAGTCTATATCGGGGCAGAAGATAAAAAAGAATTACCCAAGCCAATAGGAATAAATGCATTATTCGGAGATAAGGCTACAATACTTTCCTGGAACTACACGCTGTTATCAGATACTTACCATTCCTATCATATCGAACGCAAGAGTGACAAAGAACCTTATAAAATAATAACAGATCTACCGATTACAGCTTTAAACGATGAGATACAAGAAGCATTTTATACAGATAGTCTTCCCTATAATGACGTATTGTACACCTATCGCATAATCGGTCTGACAAGTTTTGACCAATCCGGCCCATACAGCGAAGAGGTCAGTGGAAAGGGAGAAAAAGCCCTTGGCTGTATCCCCTATATTTACAGTGGGGATTTTATAGATAAAGACCGTGCAAAAATTTACTGGGAATTTGAATGTGAAGACAGCAGTATAGTTGATAAATTCAGCCTGTCAGTGTCTGAAGATATCGACGGGGAATATCAGTCTTTGGTAGATAATATTTTGTCGGATAAAAGAGAACTGGATTTCCCTTTAACTGAAACCCACGCTTATATCAAATTAAGCGCCGAAGCTAAGGATGGCCGCAAAACGGAATCTTTTCCATTTTCACTAAGGCAGATAGATTCTATACCTCCTGCTGTCCCTATAGGATTGAAGGTAGAGATAGACTCTCTCGGCGTTGCTCATTTAATATGGAATGAAAATCAGGAACCGGATTTACTTGGCTATCGTGTTTTGCGTTCTTTTACTGAAAACGAAGAAAAATCATCTATAACGCCGAAGTTTATTACCCTGAACCACTATATTGACAGTCTTTCCCTTGATTTAGGTAATTCTTTTGTCTATTACAGTCTGACAGCTATCGACGAGCGTTATAATGAATCAATCCCGTGTGAAACAGTCAAAGTTGCCAAACCGAACAATAAAACACC
>JAIRKG010000066.1 GCA_031260235.1 Dysgonamonadaceae bacterium
AGCGCAAAATAGAGCGATCGCAAGCCGAGAATGGCAAAGATATTCGACGTATAAACAATGAACGGATCGGTAGAAACCGACATCACCGCCGGAATCGAATCGACTGCAAATATCAAATCCGACCCCTCAATCATCACGAGCGTCAGCAGGAACTGGGTCGCAAATAATTTGCCGTCAATATATTTGAAAAAGTGCGTTTCCTGTCTGTCGATTGCGACGGGAAGAATACGCTTGACAAATTTGATCATCTTGTTGTTCTCGAGGTTGATAGTTTCATCTTTATTATCTTTCTCGAAAAACATTTTTATTCCCGTATAAACCAAGAAAATACCGAAGATATACATCACCCATTCGAATCGTTCGATAAGCGCAATCCCCGCAAAAATAAACACGGCACGCATCACGATAGCGCCGATAATTCCCCAAAACAGAATGCGGTGCTGATATTTCGGTTCAATGTTGAACGAGGCGAAAATCATGATGAAGACAAACAAATTATCGACGCTTAACGATTTTTCAATCAAATATCCCGTGAAAAAATCAAGAGCTTCCCGACGCCCCAGAAGAAAATAGATACCAACATTAAACAACATCGCCAAACCAATCCAAAATGCGCTCCAAAGCAATGCCGACTTTACTTTCACCGCCTCGTCCTTTTTATGAAAAACGAGCAGGTCGAGCAGTAACATCACGATTACAAACACAATAAATCCAATCCAAATTCCAAGAGGTTCATTCATTATTTATATATGTTTTTAGAATTTTACAATCTGCTGCAAACCGTATTTCCCGCGCCGGATTCTCAGCAGGGAACAATACCGTTTCACCTTGCCCGATTTCCGTCTGTCCGCCGTTATTGTCCGTCAAAAAAGCCTTTCCGGCAACGCAGATATAGATAGAAAACGAATCAGTCGATCCGGCAAACCGGATGCTTTCGCCCCGACCGGCGTCAATCAGTTCGGTCGTGAAATAGGGACAGGAAACCAGCGTTTGTACTTCGCCCTGTTTCGCCGCATAATTTAATTTATAATCGGCATAGATCCGATAGTTGATAGCATCTTTGGCCAATGCCGTGTGCAATTCCCGCGGGTTGCCCTTCGTGTCCCGCCGATTATAATCATAAATCCGGTAAGTAATGTTTGAAGTTTGCTGAATTTCAGCGATAAAACAGCCCGCGCCGATGGCATGTACGCGTCCTGCGGGCAGGAAAAAAACGGCGCCAGGCTTCGCTTCATGCTTTTGCAAATAGCCGGTAAACGTATCGTCTTCGAGGCTTTGCAAATATCGTTCCGGCGTGATTGCTTGCGAAAAACCGGAATACAAATAAGCGCCCGGCTCGGCATTGACAACATACCACATCTCGGTTTTTCCGAAAGAATTATGCCGTTTCCGCGCAAGTTCATCATCGGGATGCACCTGAATGGAAAGCGCGTCACGGGCGTCAATAAATTTAATCAGCAGGGGAAAATCGGCGCCGAAACGTTCGCGGTTTTTCTTCCCGAGCAACCTGTCACCATACGATCCAATCAGTTCGTCCAGCCGCTTGCCTCTGAGTTCGCCGTTGGCAACGACCGAAACATTGTCCTTCACATTGGAAACTTCCCAACTTTCACCGATACCCTGTCGCTGCGGCAAGTTTTTGAAGCGGCATATTTCGCCGCCGCCCCAAATGATTTCTTTCAAAATCGGTTCAAATTTAAATGGATATAACATGGTTGATGATTTTTATTGAATGCAAAAGTAGGTAATTTTCTTGAAATAGGCATGTAAGCCAAAAACTTGTTATTCAATATTTTTTTTTATCTTTGTGCTTTCTAAAATAAAAAATATGAAACAAAACTTATTTTATCTAACAGTGATTTTGACAATGATTTTATCAGCATGTAACGAAAACAGGAAAGCAGAAGTTCCGGGTATTTCGCTTGCCAATTTGGACACAACAGCGATTCCCGGCGATGATTTTTATCAATACGCAGACGGCGGCTGGATGGCTGCCCATCCTTTGCCTGCAGAACATTCGCGCTTCAGCGCCTTCGACGAATTGGACGAACAGAGCAAGAAACAGGTCAGGGGTTTGATTGAAGATGCCGCGAAAAACAGCGGCGAACAGGGAAGCGTCAGCCGAAAAATCGGCGATTTGTACGCTTTGGCAATGGACAGCAACAGATTGAACAGCGAGAAAAGCGCTCCCGTCGCATCCTATTTGGAAAAATTGAACGGCATTGACGGTAAAGACGCAATCACCCCGATGCTTGCAATAATGCTTCGCGACGGCATTGCACCTTTTTTCAGTCATTATGTGTATGCCGACGACATGAACAGTTCGGTGAATATCCTGCATATCAATCAGGGAGGCTACGGAATGGGCGATCGGGATTATTACCTGTCGGACGACGAGCGCTCCCAAACGCTTCGCTCCAAATATATAGAACTGATCGAAAGGCTCTTTACCCTTGCCGGTTATACTGCGGAAGACGGGCGCAATGCCTCAGCCGCCGTTATGAAAATTGAAACGCAACTGGCTAAAATCGCTTCGTCGCGTGTGGAGTTGCGCGACCCTGTGGCTAATTATCACAAAATCACGCTGGAAGAATTGAATAAATTGTCCCCCGCAATTGAATGGGCAAATTTATTTGAAACGATCGGTATTCATGGCTTAACAGATCTGAATGTCGGTCAGTTGGCGCCAATCGCAGAAGTCACGGCAATCATTCGCAACTATCCTTTGCAGGACGTCAAACATTACCTTTGCTGGAATGTACTGAATACCGCTTCCGCGTATTTGAGCGACGATTTTTCCGACGCCTCTTTCGAATATTACGGAAAGGCTTTGTCGGGAAAAGAAGCGCAGCGCGAACG
>JAIRKG010000150.1 GCA_031260235.1 Dysgonamonadaceae bacterium
CGGCAAGGCCGGCATAAAGCGACAGGGATTTCAAATCGTATCGGACAGGATAATATTTTTGCCCTATGCCATATGAAAGCAACATCATAAAGAGGTTTCCGACGAAACTTGCCCACGCACAGGCCATATAACTGTATTTGGGTATAAATAGCAGATTTAGAAGGATTATAATGATAAAGCCTGCACAGGAAAATAAGCTTCCCCACCAGGTTTTATCGGTCAGTTTATACCATACCGAAAGGTTATAATATACGGCAAAAAAGAATTCGCCCATCAAGACGATTGGGACGACCGGCAACGCAACATAATAGCGAGGCGGCACAAAGATATGTTTGATTATATCTATATAAAAGGATACGCCGAGGAAGACGAGCAGACCGATTGCTACGAAATATTTCATCACGGCGGCATAGGATTGTTTGGCGTCGTGCTCCTGTCCTTTCTCGAAAATGAATGGGTCGAAGGCATAACGGAAAGCCTGCGTAAACACTACCATGATGACGGCTATTTTGAAACATGCGCCGTAGAGTCCGAGTTGATCCATCGCTCCTTCCACATTTGGATAGACTGCAGGGAAAATAATCTTGTCTATCACTTGATTGCTCATGCCGGCTATCCCCATAAGCATTAATGGGAAACAATATTTAAGCATTTTTTGCGCCAGTGGTTTGTCAAATGAAAATTGAAATTTGGGCAGTGACAATAGCATCCCCAAAGTTTGAATGCCGGTTGCTATGATATTGGATATTAATACATAACCAACGCTGTTATTTTCATTCCAAAACCAGCGAATCAGACCGGGATTATGTTTGTTTATCCACGGGCAGACTATCAGGAAAAATACGCATAACAATATATAAAGGATAGCCTGTATGGCTTTAAAAAAACCGAACCGCAAAGGCTTTTTTTCATATCGCAGGAAGGCAAAAGGGAGCGCTATAAATACATCCATACTCAGTATGATTATAAGCATTTGCAGGTAATTTTTCGGGATTTGGGCGCTCCATAAATAAGGTCTTATATGGTCTAAAAATCCAAGGAAGACGATCAGGTATACCGTTATAATAGCGATAATGATGGACAGCGAAGTGGCATATACGCTTCCGCGCCGGTCTGCAGTCGCCTGATTGACGAAGCGGAAGAAGCCTGTTTCCAGGCCAAAAGTGAGTATTACGGTGATTAATGCGCCGCAGGCATAAAGATTGGTCATCATGCCGAATTCGCCTGCGCTGCTGAATGTATAGGCAAACAGCGGGGTTGCCAGCCAGTTAATCATCTTTGTTAATATGGCGCTTCCGCCATAGAAAACACTTTCTTTTGCTAATGATTTTATATTTGCCATGATATGAGTCAATGGGAATGTCGTTGATTTTCTGCTATAAGCCTAATCACCCACGTGATCTAAGCTTGTTCGCACATGTGAACTAAGCCTGTTCACACTTGTGAACCAAGCCTGTTCTCTCACGGGATATAAGGCAGGGCATCTCCTTTTTATTAAATATCCGCAAAGGTAATGATTGTTTATAGCATTAACCAAACTTATTTGAATTTTTATCATTACCTTTGCGGACGTATACAGCATTAAAAACATGAAAATTCACAAAGAAGGACATACTATAATTCTATTCACATTCGGAATATTATTACTTGTCGATTTCGCGTTGTATCAAGTGGCGGGCAAGACCTTGCTTTTCTATTTCCTCCTGTTATTTTCAACCGGCGTCGCGGTTATGATTATCAATTTTTTCCGCAGTCCGAACCGCGTCTTCAAAAATTATAAATCCGGCGCGGTTGCCTCTCCTGCCGACGGTACGATAGTCGTGGTGGAGGAAGTGGACGAAAACGAATATTTTCACGACAAACGCATTCAAGTTTCCATTTTTATGAGTTTGTTTAACGCGCATGTGAATTGGATTCCCTGCGGTGGAAAAATTATCGAATATAAATATCAATCCGGACGCTTCCGTGCGGCTTTCCTTCCGAAATCAAGCGCCGACAACGAACGTTCCTCTGTTGTCATTGAATTGGATAACGGAGAAAAAGTCATGGTGCGGCAAATTGCCGGCGCGATGGCGAAACGCATTGTAACTTACGTGAAAAACGGCGACCAGTGCCGGATCAATCAACAGTTGGGCTTTATAAAATTCGGATCGCGCGTGGATTTATTCCTGCCGTTGCATACGGACGTTAAAGTCGGTTTGGGCACGGGTGTAAAAGGAAATCAAACGCTTATTGCTCAAATTTAACGCTTCGCAATGAAACATATCCCTAACATCATCACTTGCCTGAACATTTTTGCGGGCTGTCTATCGTGCATCATGATGTTGGAATACGGCAACTATATCGGCGCTTTCCTGTTTATTGTTCTGGCTGCCGTATTTGATTTTTTAGACGGTTTTATCGCTCGGTTGCTGAACGTGTTTTCCCCGATTGGTGGGCAGTTGGATTCTTTGGCAGACATTGTCAGTTTCGGATTGGCGCCCGGGTTTGTGGTTTTCTCATTTTTGAATACTATCTCTGCCGGAACGTTTTTTGAAGCGACGTTTCTCCCTTACTCTGCTTTTTTAATTCCGGTTTTCTCCGCGTTGCGGCTGGCGAAATTCAATATCGACGACCGCCAAAAGGATTCGTTTTTGGGTTTGCCCGTTCCTGCCGACGCACTTTTTTGGGCTTCGCTGATTCCGGCAATAATTTCTTCCGTACATGGTTATGAGGAAGCCGTTTGCTTTATCATGTTAATTTTAATCGTTGCGTTCTGCTTATTAATGGCATCCGAATTGCCTATGTTTTCGTTGAAATTCAAAGGTTATTCTTGGGTGAAAAACCAATGGTCATATTTGTTAATCGGCATTGCTGTTGTGTTGATAATTTGGTTTCGGATGCTGGGAATCAGTTTTACGATTGTTTTCTATATAATATTATCGCTATTGCTTAAAACCAATAGATATAGAAGTAGCCAATGAGTATGAAAAAAATGCTGCCGGTTTTGGAAAAGGTATTTATCTCCGGAATTGCCGCCGAAGGAAAAGCTATTGCGCGGCACAACGATTTGGTTATTTTCGTTCCTTATACAGTTCCTGGCGACGTTGTCGATATTCAACTGACGCGGAAGAAAAACAGTTATGCAGAGGGGAAAGCCATTCATTTTCACGAATATTCCACGCAACGGACAGACGCTTTTTGCGAACACTACGGTATGTGCGGAGGCTGCAAATGGCAAATCCTTCCATACACAGAACAAATTCGATACAAACAGCAGCAAGTTATTGATAATTTAACGCGAATCGGAAAAATCGAATTGCCGGAAATCACTCCCATACTCGGCTCGGCAAAAACACAATTCTACCGCAACAAACTGGAATTTACCTTTTCCAATAAAAGGTGGCTGACCGAAAAAGAAATTCAATCTGTCCGCTGGCTGAAGCCAACGGAAACTGAACCAATGGCAATTGAAAACCGGAACGCTTTGGGATTCCACATTCCCGGCATGTTCGACAAGGTGCTGGATATTCGCAAATGCTGGCTACAAGACGACATTTCCAATCAAATCCGTAACGAAATCAAAGCCTTTGCACTGCAAAACGATTATGAATTCTTCGATTTGCGGAACCAGTCCGGTTTGCTGAGAAACATCATCATCCGCACTTCATTGACCGGAGAGGTGATGCTGATTGTTGTATTCTTCAAAGACGACAAAGACAAACGGGATGCTTTGCTGAATCATATTGCCGAAATGTTTCCTGCCATCACTTCGCTCATTTATATTATTAATGAAAAAGCCAACGATACAATCGCCGACCAAACGATTCACGTTTTCAAAGGAAACGATTTTATTTACGAAGAAATGGAAGAGTTGAAATTCAAAATCGGCGCGAAATCTTTCTATCAAACCAACAGCGAACAAGCCTGCAATTTATACCGAATCGTCCGCGACTTCGCCGGATTAACCGGAAACGAAAGAGTCTATGATCTTTACACAGGAACGGGAACAATCGCCAACTTCATCGCCCGTCAAGCCGGTCAAGTAATCGGCATTGAGTATATTCCCGAAGCAATTGACGACGCCCGAAGCAATTCCAAAATCAACGGAATCAATAACACTTTGTTTTTTGCCTGCGACATGAAAGATATATTGAACGGCGATTTTATAAAGACGTATGGCAATCCCGACGTGATTATCACCGACCCGCCCCGCGTCGGTATGCACGACGATGTTATTAAAACAATTTTATCTGCCGAACCGCAGAAAATAGTATATGTCAGTTGTAATCCGGCTACTCAGGCTCGCGATTTGAACTTGCTTGCACAAAAATATCGCATAAGTAAAATTCAGCCGGTGGATATGTTTCCGCATACGCAGCATGTGGAGAATGTGGTTTTGTCGGAATTAAAATGATTACTTGTTAAACGCTGACCGCAGTTTGATTGTAGTAAAAACTTTCTTGGTATGTAACGGGAAATCTCCTTGCATAATCCACCGATAATAACCCGGATCTTCACGGAACACCTCTTCCACCAAACGTCCCTTATATTTCCCGAAATTGATGATTTCTTTTTTATCTTCGTTGTAAATAATCCGTCCGGCGAAGTCCACATTGTTGGAGAACGCCGAATATTCGGAAAGAAAATTAATATCGTTGACCAGATCGGGATAGCGGTCTAATTGCGATTGCAGGACTTCGTAAGTAGCTCTGGTATCGGCTTCGGCAGTGTGAACGTTTTCCAATACCTTATTGCAGTAGAATTTATAGGCGGCTTCCAAAGTCCGTTGTTCTTTTTTGTGGAAAATGGTTTGCACGTCGATAAATTTCCGTTTCATTAAATCAATATCCACGTCTGCGCGTAAAAATTCTTCGGCTAACAGAGGAATATCGAAGCGGTTGGAATTATATCCCGCCAAATCGCAACCTTCGATTTGCGCGGCAAGCGATTTAGCAATTACTTTGAAAGTGGGCGCGTCTTTCACGTCTTCGTCCGAAATTCCGTGAATAGCTGTCGTTTGCGGGGGAATAGGCATTTCGGGATTAATCCGGCGGGTTTTGCTTTCCTCGTCCCCATTGATAAAAATTTTCAGATAGGATAGTTCAACTATCCTGTCTGAAACAATATTTGTCCCCGTTGTTTCCAGGTCGAAAAAAACAATGGGATTTTTTAGATTTAATTTCACCGTTGTATTTTAGTCGTTTAACATCATCGGCATTAACAGCATCAACAAGTCTTCATTTTCCTCGTTTTCAGCGGGCAATATCAATCCGGCGCGGGACGGGTCGGCCAGTTTCAGAATGACTTCCGATGAAGGAACATTATTCAGGATTTCAATCAGGTAAGTTCCTTTGAAACCGATGCTCAGCGGCTCACCTTCGTAGATGCAGGCTACCGTTTCTTCTGCCGAAGTCGAATAATCAATGTCTTGCGTGGAGATAACAACGGTGTCGGACGTAATGCTCAATTTAACGAGTGAACTAGTTGGGTTGGCGAAAACCGTTACGCGTTTCAATGCGTTTGTAAACAGCAATCTGTCAATGGTGATTTTGTATGGATTGTCTTTGGGAATCACGCCGTTATAATTCGGATAACGTCCTTCAATCAGGCGGGAAATGATTTCGATTTTCCCCAACTGGATATAAGCATTGCTGTCGTCAAAACCGATTGTAACGGATCCGATTTCCTTCGGAAGCACGGATTTCAAAAGATTCGACGGTTTTTTGGGCAGGATAAACGATGTTTGTTTGCCACCTTTGATCGAAGAATCCTGGAAACGCACCAGTTTATGACCGTCCGAAGCAACATAAGTAATATTGTCTTCAAAGATGTCGAAATAAATCCCGTTCATTACCGGACGCAAGTCATCTTCACCCGAAGCGAACAAACTCCGGCTAATACCTGTCAATAAATGTTCTGCCGGAATTGTGATTTGGGATGCATTGTCGCTCAACGGTTTCGATTGCGGATATTCTCTACCGTTTTCGGCAATAAAATTATATTTACCGTTTTCATAATAGATGAACAATTCCAGTGTTTCATCATTGATGTCGAATGTAATCGGCTGATCCGGCAACTCTTTCAGAGAATCCAACAAACTTTTGGACGGAATTGCAAACACGCCGACACCGTTCGTTTCTTGTACTTCAATGGAAGTAATTATGCGCGTTTCAGTGTCTGCGGCGGTGATGATCAATTGATTTTCCTTCAATTCAAATAAAAAACAATCCAAAACGGGGATTGTATTTTTAGAAGCAATAACTCGGCCAACTACTTGTAAGTGGCTTGATAAAGAACTGCTTGATACTACAAATTTCATAATATTATTTTGTTTATTAAATTATTTTGACTACAAATATACGACATTTTTTTATTATTACTTGTTGTTTGAAATTAATGAGTGAAAAATGAATAATTTTGTCTTCTTAAAATTCTATGCCTTTTTGCTTTATGCTTTTACCTTGTTTACATAAAAATTTGATTGAAGCCGGTTGCGACGAAGCAGGACGAGGTTGCCTTGTCGGCGCGGTTTTTGCGTCAGCTGTTATCCTGCCACCGGATTTTGAATGTGAAGAAATGAACGATTCCAAGCAATTAACCGAAAAACAGCGCGATACATTACGTCCGCTGATCGAAAAAGCGGCTTTGGCATGGGCGGTAGGAATCGCGTCGTCCGAAGAAATAGATAAAATAAATATTCTCAATGCGTCGATACTTGCTATGCACAGGGCTTTAGATCTGTTGAACATCCGCCCGCAGCATTTGCTCATTGACGGGAATCGTTTCAAAAGATACAAAGATATTCCGCATACAACGATCGTGAAAGGCGATGGAAAATATCTTTCTATTGCCGCCGCTTCTGTTTTGGCAAAGACGCATCGCGATGAATATATGCTCCGTTTGCATGAAGAATTTCCGCAATATGACTGGGAAAACAATAAAGGTTATCCGACACGAAAACACCGGAAATCAATTGCCGAAGCCGGCACAACTCCTTATCATCGAATGACTTTTAGGCTTTTGCCGAATACCTCAAAGGTAGATATTTTTGATAGTTGACGAAATCTTGATCCGTTATGAATTGCGTCTGTGTAAACGGTGAACGGTAAAGAGTGAACGACAGGGACACAGTATCTTTACCGTTTTTAAACATGGTCGTGTTGATTTATAACCGGTGCGAAAGAGTTTGTAAGAGGCTAAGGGCTTAAGATTCTTCAGAAACACTTCACAAGACACAACAAGTACAAAAAGAAAATTCCCGCTTTCGCGGGAATGACAAAATACGTCCCCCTTGTAATTCGTAATTAAACAAATAGACTATCGTCTTTCATGTCCAATTCGTTTTTATCCATGTCAAAAAACCTATATTCCAGAAATCCCAATTTTTGATCGGGAATGATTTTCATACCCAGGGAATATTTGAATTTCCATTTCCATTTCAAGGAATAAAATCCCTGATTGATGAAAGCTGCAATATAAGGATGTACATACATCTTGAATTTCTTTACTTTCAGCGTTGTTATGACGTCGTTTATTTTCTTTTCCAAATCGTCCACGAAAAGAATGGAAGATTTGATTTCCCCTTTTCCGAAGCAAGTCGGACAGACTTCTGCCGTATTGAAGTCCATTACAGGTCTCACCCTTTTCCTGGTAATCTGCATCAAGCCGAATTTGCTAACTTGTAGAATATTATGTCTTGCCCTGTCGTTGGCCATCAAACTACGCATGCGATCGAATAATTTCTGACGGTTATCAGATTCATGCATATCAATAAAATCAATGACAATAATTCCTCCCATGTCCCTGAGCCGTAATTGACGGGCAATTTCTTCCGCCGCGGCGAGATTCACATCAATGGCTGTGTTTTCCTGTCCGGTATTCGAATTGGAACGGTTTCCGCTATTGACGTCAATAACGTGCATAGCTTCCGTGTGTTCGATGATTAGATAAGCTCCATTTTTGAAAGTAACATGTTGTCCAAAGATCGACTTAATTTGTTTCGTTATACCAAACTTGTCAAAAATAGGGAGATCCTCTTTGTAAAGTTCCACTATTTTTGTGTGATCGGGAGAAATTGTACCGACATAATCGCGAACTTCGTTATATACGTCGGGGTCATTAATATATATATTTGTAAATGAGGGATTAAAAATATCCCTTAGCAAAGCGACAGTTCTTCCCGTTTCTTCATAAATCAGCGCAGGAACTTTGTGTTTGATTACTTTAGTAATGCTATCTTCCCATCGTTTCACCAGCGTTTTTAATTCCAAATCCAATTCCGCGACACGTATTCCTTCTGCAGAAGTTCTGACGATGACGGTGATATTCTTTGGTTTAATGCTTTGGATAAGTTGCTTGAGCCTTAATCTTTCTTCGCCTGATTTAATTTTCTGAGATACGGAAATTTTATCACCGAACGGCATGGCAACCAAATAACGGCCTGCAAATGAAATTTCCGAAGTTAATCGAGGTCCTTTAGTTGAAATCGGCTCTTTCACGATTTGCACCAATATTTCATCACCCTGTTTAAGAACATCAGCTATCAACCCATCCTTACTGATATCCGAAAGATGTGAAAATTTACTGAGGGACGTTGGCTTTTTTTTGTCAGAAAGCGTAGTTTTCAAGAATTTGTCCAATCGACTAAAGTTGGATCCTAAATCCTGATAGTGAAGAAATGCATCTTTTTTGTATCCGACATCCACGAATGCTGCGTTGAGTCCCGGCATCAACTTTTTGATTTTACCGAGATAGATATCACCCACTGAAAAGGAAATATTCCTCGCCTCTTTTTGAAATTCGACTAATTGTTTGTCTTCAAGGACGGCAATAGATATTTCCTTAGGTTGAACATCGATCACTAATTCGCTGGTCACAATACTTTTTTGATTTAGAGATGCAAAATAAATAGCATACAACCGAATTGCTTCACCACTCTGCGAAGTAAAACTTTTTATTTTACATCATTTCGTTTTTAATAATTAATAAATACTTAAAGGTTAAAAGTGCGACGAAAAATTGCACATTTAACCTTTAATTTGCATTTTTGAAAATAAAGAACAAGCTTACTTCTTTTTCTTATGTCTGTTCTTTCTTAGTCTTTTTTTGCGTTTGTGCGTAGACATTTTGTGCCTCTTTCTTTTTTTTCCACTTGGCATTTTTGTACTGAATTTAATAAACAATAATTATTTTTTTATTTTGCCGGCTAAGTTCTTTCTCAATGTTTCGCTGAAATATTGAGATGGTTTAAAGGTTGGCACATAACGTTCGGGGATAATGATAGTCGTTTCGTTTTTAATGTGACGAGCTGCTTTAGATGCTCTTTTCTTCACGACAAACGATCCGAAGCCTCTCAGATACACATTTTTTCCACTGTTCATAGAACTCATCACTTCTTCCATGAATCCTTCAACTGCCGTCAGAATACTGACTTTCTCAATACCGGTTTTTTTTGCAATTGCATTTACAATATCTGCTTTTGTCATAACTATAAATTTATTAAATTAATTTTGGACTGCAAATATAAAGGTAAATATTTAAAATAAAAAAAAATATCAAAATTTTTTTGAGAAAATATGATTTATCATGGAATATCTACTTATTTTTGTATTTTAGTATGGAAAATTACCGATTTATTAGGGAAAAAATTTTGGATTGGTACGAAATTCATAAACGTATTTTGCCATGGAGGGATATTACCGACCCTTATAAGATTTGGATTTCGGAAATTATTTTGCAGCAAACGAGAGTGGCGCAAGGTTTGGAATATTACAACCGATTTATCGAACGCTTTCCGGATGTTCATGCTTTGGCGGTTGCCGAAGAACAGGATGTTTTGAAATATTGGCAAGGTTTGGGTTATTATTCCCGTGCAAGGAATCTTCACGCGGCTGCACGGAGTATTGAAACTCATTACGGAGGGGAATTCCCTCAAAATTACGAATTGATTTTATCTTTAAAAGGTATTGGGGAATATACTGCCGCCGCCGTTGCTTCTTTTGCATTCAATTTGCCGTGGCCTGTGGTTGATGGAAATGTTTTCCGGTTTTTATCAAGGTTTTTCGGAATAGACGAACCGATTGATACCTTAAAAGGTAAAAAACATTTCACGGAATTGGCAGACCGATTGATGGATAAACGTCAAGCAGGTCTTTTTAATCAGGCAATTATGGAATTTGGCGCATTGCAATGCGTTCCGGTTTTGCCCGCTTGCGGGGAATGTCCTTTAGCGGCGTATTGTTTGGCAAACATGCAGGGCAAAATATCCGAATTTCCGGTCAAACAGAACAGGACAAAAATAAAGGAAGTGTATCTTAATTATTTTTATATTCATTCGGGCGAATTTATTTTCTTAAAAAAAAGAGAAGGAAAAGGAATTTGGCAGAATTTATATGAATTTCCTTCGGTAGAATCGGAGATTCCTTTGGAATTTGAAGATTTGGTCAAGCATAAAGATTTTCAGGCGCTCTTTCTTGATAGTACCCATCATTCCGCACTCAATGCTGAATCCTCCAATACATCCTTAATCTTCAAGTTATTAATAAAAAAACGCAAGCACGTTTTGACACACCGGATTCTTTATGCTAACTTTTATGAAGTTTCAGTCGAAAATGAATTGGTGTTAAGCAAATATAAAAAAATAATGCGGAGTGAAGTCGAAGAATATCCGACTCATCGGTTAATGCAAAGTTTTTTTGAAAAATTTCATCTGTTACTTGCTTGTGTCCTGTTTTTTGTCTAAATTTGTCCCTTACTCAAAAACTTAATCGTAATCACATTTTAAAAATTTATATAGATGTCAGTCAACAAAATTATTTTATTAGGAAATGTGGGGAAAGACCCCGAAGTACGTTATTTTGATAATGGCGGCGCAGTTGCTAATTTTTCCTTAGCGACTACCGAAAAAGGTTATACCGCCGCGAATGGAACGCAGGTGCCTGACCGCACGGAATGGCACAATATTGTTTTATGGAGGGGTTTAGCGGAAATTGCCGAAAAGTATGTAAAAAAAGGATCTAAAATTTATGTAGAAGGTAAAATCCGCACCCGTTCTTATGATGATACGGCCGGTAATAAACGGTATATTACCGAAGTTTGGGGAGATAATATGGAATTGTTGGACAAGAAACCCGATGGACCTGGAGCGGTTCCATTTCCTCAACCGCCTTCGGTAAAACAGGCTTCGGCACAATCGGCCGCGCAACTTTCAAAACAACCATCGGAAGAAATTCAGGAATCGACACTTCCTTCGGAAGAACCGGGGAATGACCTGCCATTCTAATTTTACGAATTAAAAATTAAGAATTTTTTAGTTCTTAACCCTCTCATCGTGAAACTTTTCTATAGAAAAAAATCCGACGTTTCCGTCGATGAATTATCCAAAGCGCTCGAATTAACTTCCGACGAACTGACGGAAGAGAAAGAAATGCTGGAAGGAATCATCGGTTTATATAATAAAACGGTGGTTGAAATTATGACTTCCCGCAGGGACGTTGCCGATTTGGATATTAAAACAAGTTTCAAAGACGTGTTGAAATATGTTGTGGAAGTAGGATATTCGCGAATTCCTGTTTATTCCGGAAATATAGATAATATAAAAGGAATACTGTATATCAAAGATTTATTGCCTTATTTGGATAAACAGTCCGAATTTCGTTGGCAAGACCTGGTTCGTCCGACATATTTTGTTCCCGAAAATAAAGAGATTGACGATTTGCTGGAAGAATTTAGAACGACTAAAACGCACTTGGCTGTGGTCGTAGATGAATTTGGCGGAACTTTGGGCATTGTTACAATGGAAGATATTTTAGAAGAAATTGTAGGCGAAATCAGCGACGAATACGATGACGAAGAAGATTTGAAATACATGCGGCTTGCCGACGGTTCATATATTTTCGACGCAAAAATATTGCTGATTGATTTTTTCCGTGTGACCGGATTAGACCAAAAATTGTTTGGTAAATTAACGAATGATGTAGACACGCTGGCCGGATTGATTTTGGAAATAAAAGAGGATTTTCCGGAAAAAAAAGAAATTATCAAGTATGGAAATTTTTCTTTCCAAATTATTGAAATGGACAGGAAACGGATTTTGAAAGTTAAATTTACAAAACATGAAGAATAAAATTTTGTTATTCGCGTTTACAATTATTTTTTCTTCCTATTCTTCGGGCTTTCGCCCCCACAATTGACGCCCCGCCCCCGTCATTGCGAGCGGCGAAGCAATCCAGAAAAAAGAGCGTCATTGCGAACTGTGAAGCAGTGAAGCAATCCAGTACTTCAACCGCCTCTCCCTATTAAAAATTAATCCTGCGGGGGAAGTCTCCCCCCCGCTCCAGCCGCCTGCGGCGGGCTTCCGCTTCCCCCTCTGCGGGGGACACCCCCGCAACGCCCCCGTCACTGCCCATCCCCGTCATTGCGAGGGCGGATGCCCGAAGCAATCCAGCAAAACCCCCCTCTGCATCATTACAATTCCTGGATTGCTTCGCTTCGCTCGCAATGACGAAGTGGGGTCACAAAACCGCCGCCGTCACCCGGAGCCGCGTAGCGGCGCGGCAATCCGGTAAACAGAACCGTACACGTCATTGCGAGGGCAAAGCCCGAAGCAATCCAGCCTCCTCTTTCGAGAAAAGGACAATCTCCTTTTAAATGGGAAAAGCCCAACTCAATTTTTATCTTCCTGTTTTTTAAAAGATTCTCCTTTTGATGCCCCGTAACTGTTTTTTCGGATTGCTTCGGGCTTTGCCCTCCGGGTGACGAAACTGCATCCCCAACTCGTAACTCGCAACTTTCATTGCTATTCTTTCAAAAGTTTTTTGTACCTTTGGCAATTCGTTGTTCCTATGAAGTTGTTTTCTTTCGATAAATAGATATAACAAATAATTTTACAGAGAAATAAATTTAATTAATAAAACAAAAAATATGAAATTACCTTTTGCAGAATCATGGAAGATAAAAATGGTAGAACCCATTCGTAAAAGTACTCGTCAAGAGCGTGAACAGTGGTTGAAAGCGGCACATTATAACGTTTTTCAATTAGCTTCGGAACATGTTTATATTGATCTTATTACCGATTCAGGAACGGGAGCAATGTCTGATAGACAGTGGGCAGCATTGATGCTGGGAGATGAAAGTTATGCAGGCGCATCTTCTTTCTTTAACTTCAAGAATAAGATTACAGAAATTACAGGATTTCCTTATATTATCCCGACACATCAGGGACGTGCAGCCGAAAATGTTTTATTTTCCTATCTGGTAAAAGAAGGAAATATCATTCCCGGAAATTCACATTTTGATACAACAAAAGGACATATTGAAGTGCGTAAAGCGATTGCCTGTGATTGTACAATAGATGAAGCAAAAGATACTCAATTGGAACTCCCTTTCAAAGGAAATGTTGATCCCCGAAAACTTGAAAACGTATTGGCGGAAAATCATGACAAAATACCGTTTATCATTATAACCATCACCAATAATACGGCAGGCGGACAACCTGTTTCGATGCGGAATTTAAAAGAAGTTCGCGCCATTGCAGACAAATATAAAAAACCTGTTTTGTTTGATGCGGCTCGCTTCGCAGAAAATGCCTACTTTATCAAAATGCGGGAAGACGGCTACAAAGACAAAACGATTAAGGAAATAACTAAAGAAATGTTTTCACTTGCAGACGGAATGACAATGAGCGCAAAAAAAGACGCCATCGTCAATATGGGGGGATTTATTGCTACCCGTCTGGAAGAATGGTATGAAGGCGCTAAAGGATACTGTATCCAATACGAAGGTTATCTTACTTATGGTGGAATGAATGGGCGAGACATGAATGCTTTGGCGATAGGATTGGATGAAAATACGGAATTTGAAAATCTTGAAACACGTATCCGTCAGGTGGAATATCTTGCAGGAAGATTGGACGAATATAAAATTCCCTATCAGCGTCCTGCGGGTGGACATGCTATTTTTGTGGACGCTATGAAAATATTAACTCATGTTCCGAAAGAAGAGTTTCCTGCGCAAACATTGACCGTTGAATTGTATCTTGAAGCAGGAATCCGTGGCTGCGAAATCGGATTTATTTTGGCGGATAGAGATCCTGTTACGCGTGAAAACAGATTCGGTGGATTAGATTTACTTCGCCTGGCAATCCCTCGCCGCGTGTATACGAACAATCATATGGATGTAATTGCAGTTGCATTAAAGAATGTATTCGATAGACGGGAAGCCATTACTCACGGCGTTAAAATAACATGGGAATCTCCTGTCATGCGCCATTTTACAGTACAATTAGAGAAAATATAGATATTTCATTTTCATTAGACGGAGGACGGCGGAACATTTATGTTTCGTCGTCCTTTTTTAATACATGGTAATAGTATTCATTTTTGCCCGGAAAAAATACACGTCATTGCGAGCGAAGCGAAGCGGCGAAACGGCGAAGCAATCCTGTACTTCACCGGCTTTCATATTCTATTGAAGATTAAGAATTTGAGAATTAAGAGCGACACGCTAAACCCTGCCCATTTTCAAAACCCGAAAGGGTTTAAATTTAAACGGCGTTTAAGCGAGCGGATAAATGCCGTTTAAGCG
>JAIRKG010000152.1 GCA_031260235.1 Dysgonamonadaceae bacterium
TCAATGGCATTTTTCGGGCGCTTGGGCTTCACGGCAAAGTCAATTTTACCCAAAATCCCTGTGCAGTCGAATTTGTCGAAATAGCCGCCGGCGACTGTGTTTTTCAGTTCTTCTTCTAAAATCATTTGTTTGGTAATTTAATGAAAGCAAAAGTAGTAAAAATAACGGTTACTTTTCTTCCCTTGCACACATCAACGTAGCCATCCTTAAAATTTCAGCAACTCGCAGAATATCATCATCAGTCAATATAGAGCTTGACGGCAAGCATAATCCATTTTCAAACAGACGGGTGCATGTATCGTTACCATAATAAGGGCAGTCGCTGAAGACGGGTTGCAGATGCATCGGCTTCCAAAGCGGGCGAGCTTCTATATTGGCTGTTTCCAAGTCCGTAATCAAGTCGTCGCGGGTAATGCCGCCTGTCTTCGCCGGATCAACAAGCAAAGCAGTCAGCCAGTAGTTGGAAAAGAAATCGGGGGAAGGTTCGGTTTGAAAAGTAATGCCTTTTATATCGGATAAATAACTGCGGTAAGACCGGTTGATTTCCCTTCGCCGCTCAATACGCAGGGGCAAAACCTCCATTTGTCCGCGTCCTATTCCGGCTAATACATTGCTCATTCGATAATTATAACCGATATGGGAGTGCTGGTAATGCGGAGCGGCGTCGCGAGCCTGTGTTGAAAAAAAGCGCGCTTGCTTGATATATGCTTCGTTTCCGGACAGCAAAACGCCGCCCCCCGAAGTCGTAATAATCTTGTTTCCATTGAAAGAAACGGCTGCAATATCGCCGAATGTTCC
Source organism: Dysgonamonadaceae bacterium (assembly GCA_031260235.1). Classification (GTDB taxonomy): domain Bacteria; phylum Bacteroidota; class Bacteroidia; order Bacteroidales; family Azobacteroidaceae; genus Azobacteroides. Next base: position 799 of record JAIRKG010000152.1, read on the forward strand.
GCATTTAATCCTTTTATACATCGAACCCAATGCTTCGGCTGCATCCTCCAGCACGGGAATTTGATATTGGTTCGCAATCTTAATAATCTCGTCTATTTTCGCAGGCATACCATAGAGATGCACGGCAATAATCGCCGCAGGCTTCTTGCCTGTTTGCCCGATGCGGTCTTCAATGGCAAGTTGCAGGTGTTCGGGCGACATGTTCCACGTATTCGGCTCGCTATCGACGAAAACCGGTTTAGCGCCGAGATAGTAGATTGGGTTGGTTGAGGCGGCATAGGTAAAACTCTGGCAAACGACCTCGTCGCCGGGTGTGACGCCCAACAGTAGCAAGCCGAGATGAATAGCCGCAGTTCCGGAGTTTAAGGCAAGGGCGCAGGACTGGTTGCCGAGATAAACCTCAATGTCCTTTTCAAAAGCGTTGAGGTTGGGTCCTACGGTCGTTACCCAGTTGCTGTTGAGCGCTTCCCTGATGTATTCTATTTCTTTGCCGCACAAGTGGGCGAGAGAGAGGTGGATTCGGGGGGGCATCTTTATATAGTTGGTTATTTATTGTTCGTTTACAGCCTTCCATCAACAAACCGCCTGTCCACCACAGCCTTCACATCAAAAACAACAGACCCGCCGGTATAATACTTTTCAAAGTCAAACGACTTGAACGCATCGTGAGCCACAGCAAGGATAATGGCTTCATAGCGTTTCGCGGCATCAAACGTTTCGATTGCCGGAACGCCGTATTCCCTTTTTAGTTCTTCGAGGTTTACCCAAGGGTCGTAAATATCCGCGTTCAATCCGAGTTCGCGAAGCTCGCGGTAAATATCCGCCACTTTGGTGTTCCGGATATCAGGGCAGTTCTCCTTGAAAGTTACGCCAAGTATCAACACATTAGCTCCATTGATCTTATGGTTCTTCCGTATCATCAGTTTCAACACCTTATTGGCAATAAACGGCGCAATGCTGTTGTTTACATGCCGTCCCGACAAAATAACATGCGGGACATGTCCCAATGTTTCAGCTTTATTTGCCAGATAATACGGATCTACGCTGATGCAATGTCCGCCAACCAGTCCGGGACGGTATTGCAGGAAATTCCACTTTGTGCCTGCCGCTTCCAAAACTTCTGTCGTATCAATGCCTATCCGGTCGAAAATCAATGCCAACTCGTTGACAAACGAAATATTCACGTCGCGCTGTGCGTTCTCGATTATTTTGGAGGCTTCCGCCACCTTAATGCTGGAGGCTTTATGTGTTCCGGCGGTAATGATAGAGGCATATAAGGCGTCAACCCGGTCGGCTACTTCCGGCGTGGAACCGGATGTTACTTTCTTTATCTTTGTCAGCGTATTGACTTTGTCGCCCGGATTAATCCGTTCCGGACTGTAGCCTGCAAAGAAGTCTGTATTGAATTTCAATCCCGAAACGCGCTCAATCGCCGGTATGCAATCCTCTTCCGTACACCCCGGATAGGTTGTCGATTCATAAATCACGATGTCTCCTTTGGAAATTACCCTGCCCAGCGCTTCGGACGCTGTGAGTAGCGGGTGCAAATCGGGCTTGTTGAAATGGTCGATAGGGGTTGGAACGGTTACTATATAGATGTTACATGAATTTAAGTCCTGTTCGTCGAATGAAAAAGAAAGTCCGGCTTCCGGATTTTCCTTATGCAGTTTCATAACATGCAGCATCCTTTCGATGTCGGCTTCCTTCGTGTGGTCACTGCCTGCAGTCAATTCTTCCACCCGCGTCCGGTTAATATCGTAGCCGATAACGCGGTATTTCCAGGCAAATTCAACTGCCAGCGGCAAGCCTACATAGCCCAATCCTATGATTGCTATTTTATTTTTCACTCTTCGGTATAATACGAGTGTTTGTAAGCGTAATCATTGTAACCGTACCCATACCGTTTTGACATAGGTATTGCATTCAAGACACAAGTCAGGTTATTTAATTTCTTTGCCTGATATATATCCCGAATGTCCAGCAAAGCCTGCTTATAAGTATGGTCAGCCCGCACGACATAAAGCGTGGCCGTTACAAATGGATTGATGGTATAAACGTCGGCAACCAAACCGACGGGAGCGGTATCCACAATAATATATTCATATAGTTTATCCACCTCTTTGAAAAGCATTGCCAAACGTTCGGACTCCAATAATTCGGACGGATTGGGCGGATATACTTTAACCGGAATAATATCTAAATTTTTGTGATATTTACCGATGTGTACAATTTCCGAAAATTTTACCGATGGATTGGATAAATAATATACGCTACCGGATTGCGATTCAATATGCAAAGTTTCCATCAGAACGGATTTACGTATATCCAAGTCGATAAGTAAAGTCCTTTTCCCGTTTGTAGCCAAGCTTAACGCCAAATTACGCGCAACGAAACTCTTTCCGTCACCCGGTGTGGCGGACGTGACGCTGATAACTTTTGTCTGCAATTCGCCTACGATAAATCCCAAATTGGAAGTAATAATCCTAAATTTTTCCGCTATGCTTGAACGAACTTTCAAGACTGGGAAAGGGTCGCTACTATCTTTCGCAAAAGGTATTTCTCCGAGGAAAGGCGCTTTTACCGTACGCATTATATCATCTTTAGTATGTACCCTATTATCAAACAGGTCTTTTATATAGATAATTACAATGGGAAAAACAAGACCTGAGAACAAGGCTGCCAACAGTAAAATTGCTGTTTGGGGGCTTACTTTTTTCAACGGGGAGGACTCGTCAATTATTTTGGCATTGGGAGTTGCCATAGCCAAAGACAAACCGGTTTCTTCCTTCTTTTGGAGCAGGTAGATAAAAAGTTGTTCCTTTATTGTCTGCTGGCGTATCAACTCGCGAGATTCTCTTTCTTTGGTGGACAACTCGCGGGCTAATCCGAGATACATACTTTCCTGTTTGTGCAGTTCGCGAATAGTTAATCTGCTTGCGTTTTCGGCAAAGTTAATACCTTTCAGCAAGTCGTCTTTTATTTGAGCGATTTGCTTATTGTATTCGATTACCATAGACATATTTTCATTCATACCTGCCGTACTGCTCTGTTTTTCCAATATTACCTTATTGTAGCCGGCAATAAGGGAGAGGATGGTCGGGTCGGACAAACCAATATTGGCAGGTAATAAATTTCCGGCATTAGACGCCTGTGACAGGAATTCCTTGATGTTCAAAAGAATATTCAATTGAATTTCCGCTTCATTGATTTTCTGGTTATATTCGCCCGAAGATGAAAGCAACAACTTCCCTTGCGCTTCTAAATCGGTGATTCCCTGCTCTTTCCTATAACTTTCCACCTCTTTTTCTGCGCTGCCCAATTCTTGGGCTATAACATCCAAGCGTTCATTGATAAAAGAGATTGTATTTTTGGCCACGTAATTTTTTTCATTAATTGCATTTTGATTGTAAAGATTAATTAAACTATTAATAATATCTCTTCCTTTTCTTATATTGGCAGTTACCATAGATATTTCCACCACGCTGGAAGATTTACTTGTAGGCACGATATTAATTACGGGAAGATAATCTTCAGGATCGTTAATAACAACCGTAATCGGGTAAGGAACTGTTCCAAAAGGGTTGTCTTTAAAATTCAACAAACCCCATGGTGAAATGACGTTTTCGCCGATTTTTACAATCCGGTCAAAATCTTCTTTCCTCGAATGAATGGATAAGGTGTTTGCGTCCACTTTTTCAATGGTGAAATAACCCGATGCTTCCACACTGGCTATGGAAACAAAAACAGGAGTATTTTTATAAATTTCATTCCGTTTGAAGCCATTATCCACAAAATAACTAACCTCCAAATGAAGACTGTCGGCTACATTCCTTAGTAACGTTTCGGAACGAAGCACCTCAATCTCATTATCCATAAAACTTTTGGGAGCGCTAATTCCCAAATCGCTAAATGTACTGAAATCCATGATTGATTGACCTTTTTTATCATCATTGACCAGCACTCGCAAAACCACGCGATATTGAGGGGTTGCGTAAAATAAATAAGCGCCGGCTATAGCCAGACAGGCAATGACAAAAATTACAAAAAGTTTCCAGTAACTAAAATAATGAAAAAGAGTTTCAACAAGAGAAATTTCCTCCGAATTTACATTGTTTGGGTGGTCGTATTCGTTATTCATAATATAGATTATTTTTTGTTGAGAGTAATGATAAGAGACGCTACCGTAACTAATATTGAGGCAGCCGAAAAAATCAGCGGTAAACTCTGGTTATAAGTCGAAGCACCTGCTCGCGCGTTATTCGGTTCTACATATACGATGTCGTTTTGTTGTAAATAATAACAGGGAGAATAAAACACGGAAGCATCTGTCAAATCGACCGTATAGTGCTTTTTTTCCCCATTTTCCATTCTGTAAATCCGCACTTTCTGCCTTTTTCCGTAGATCGTAAGGTCGCCGGCTAAAGAAATCGCCTCGGGCAGAGATACCTTTTCATCGACAATCGTATAGGTGCCGGGCTTGTTTACTTCGCCGAAAATACTGACTTTGTAATTCATAAAACGGATATTAACCACAGGTTTGTCCGTAAGATAGTTCGATATTTTATCTTCCAGTAACTTTTCCGCTTCGGATTTTGTCAAACCTCCCAAGGTAACTTTTCCTATTATGGGAAAATTAATTTCGCCGTCGTTATCAACAAGATAACCCTTCCACTCCAAACCGGAAGTATACGAATCGGTCAAGTTTACCGAATTAAACGGCTCCGTAGCTACCGGATTAAGAGTTGAAACCATAATTAACAGGTTATCATTGGGGACAATATGCAGTTGATATGTTGCACTGTCTGCCGCACCGGCAGGAAAATCTCCAATGTTTTGGAAATAGAGGATATCTTTCCTTGATCCGCAGGAAGATACCATAAGAGTAAACAGAAATAATGTAAGAATCCAAATACAAGACGGCTTTTCAGTTTCAATAAATTTCAGTTTCATATTCATAACTTTTAAAAATTGACGACAAATGTAACCAAATTTTTTTACATCCAAATTAAATCAGTATGCATATTATAAAACATGTTTTTCAAATTTGGAAAAACAATAAATTCGTTTTACCTTTGCTCTCACAAACGGGAGTTCCGGTCTGATTGACCGGAATTCTTTTTTATTTTATAATTAATTTACAGTTTAACATGAGCGTACAATACATGACAAAGGATGGGTATAACAAACTCCTTGAGGAAGTGAATTATCTTGAAACCGAGAAGCGTCCGGAGATTTCAACGCAAATTGCAGAGGCGCGAGACAAGGGCGATTTGTCTGAAAATGCGGAGTATGACGCAGCAAAAGAAGCGCAAGGATTATTAGAAACCAGAATTTCCAATTTGAAGAATTTGATTTCCAATGCCCGCCTGATTGATGAAAGTAAAATTTCGACCGACAGCGTGCAGATTTTGAATAAAGTGACTGTCAGAAATATCAAAAACAATCAAAAAATGTCATATATCCTCGTTCCCGAAAGCGAAGCCGATTTGAAACAGGGAAAAATTGCTGTCGGTACGCCCGTTGGGAAAGGCCTTTTGGGTAAAAAGGCGGGCGACATTGTAGAGATTAAAGTTCCGAACGGAACAGTAACTTTTGAAATTATGGATATTACATTATGACTGTTTTCAGTAAAATAATTGCCGGTGAAATTCCGGGCTATAAAGTGGCGGGAAACGCCGGTTTTTACGCCTTTCTGGATATTAATCCGCTGGCGAAAGGGCACACGCTCGTCGTGCCTAAAAAGGAAACGGACTATATTTATGATTTAGACGATCGGACGGCCGGAGATTTGTTTGTCTTTTCAAAAAAGGTGGCGAAAGCCATACAAAAAGCCGTTCCGTGTAAGAGGATAGGGGTGACGGTTATCGGACTGGAAGT